>DASVNL010000689.1:0-6444 GCA_036383875.1 Thermoanaerobaculia bacterium | reverse complement strand
GCGACGGTGTTGCGACCCGCGCCGAGCCAGAAGAGATAGTTGGGGGCCCATCCATCCCAGAAGCCGTGCACCCAGACGCCGGGCAGTCCGCGTTGCGTGAGCTCGTCCATCTCATGGAATCCCATGCGATGCCATTCGTCGATCATCAGTGGATCGAGCGCGGGATTGAACGGGCCGGTGCCGGTCGAGATGTACATGAACGGCACGGACTCGTGCAGGTCGTGCATCACCTGCGGATGAAAGTCGTTGTAGGCCTTCATCATGTTGCGGCTGAGCGCGATGCCGAGGGAGATCTGATCGCGATTGTTGTCGTGCACGACGTGATGGCCCCAGTAGACGGGCGGCGGCGTCGGCAGGGTCGGGTTCTTCTCGCGGTAGTGCCAGAGATCGACGACGCGCTCGCGGCCGTCGACTTCGACGACCGGCGTGAGCAGCGTGATCACGTTGTTGCGGATGTCGCGGATGAACGGCGTGTCCTCGACGGCCAGGCGATACGCAAGCTCCATCAGCATCTCGGGGCTGCCGGTTTCGACGGAGTGCAACGCGCCTGTTGCGTGATAGATCGGCTTGCCTGACGCGATGAGCGCGCGCGCTTCGTCGTCGGTGAGCTTGCGCGGATCGGCGAGCTTGCGCGTGATGTCGCGGTACTTGTCGAGATTGGCGATCGTCTCCTCGTTCGCGATCGCGACGACGATCATCTCGCGGCCTTCTTCACTCTTCCCGAGGGAGAAAACCTTGACACGGGGGGAGGCGGCTTCGAGTGCGCGCATGTAGCGATGCACGTCTGCCGCGTACGTGAGCTTCCCTTCTGCGCCGGCGATGTAGCCGTGGAACTTCAGCGGAGTCGGGACGGTGTCCGAAGCGGGGAGATGGTCGACGAGCTCGGTGAGGAACCGCGGCTCCGTCGTGTTCTTCCGGATCGCCTCGGTGTACGCGGCGTCGTTGGTTTGCTGGGCGAATGCGGGCGTGGAGAGGAGGAGTAGCAGGGCCAGCGTGAAGCGCATGGCGCGGAACCTTAAATTGAAATTGGAAAATTGAAAATTGAAATTACGGCTCGCGCGCGCAGACGCCGTTCCGCACGATGTCCGCGATCTCTTTCACTACTTCGTGCGAGTCCTTTCCGAACGGCTCGCGCACGCCGAAGAGAATCTCGAGCGAGAAGTAGTTGAAGAACACGCGCGTGGTGAGCATCAGCGCGGACACGGGCGAGACGTTCGGGCGAAGCCGCGCCTGCACGTCGCCGTGTGAGCCCTGTTCATCGATGATGCGCGCGAAGCGTTCGCTCATCCCGCCATAGAACGTCTGGATGTGCGTGCCGCCGAACTCGATCACGTCGACGTAGATCAGCGCGAGGTACGCGCGGTACTGGCGCACCGCGTCGCGCGCGGCGAATCCGAGCTCTTCGAGATTGTCGGGAAAGCGCGAGTCGCTGTGCAGCAGGCGCATGAACGGATGATGCGGCGAGTCGACGATCTCGACGTACTCGTCGAGCAGCGCGCGGAAGATCGCTTCCTTGTCCGGGAAGTGATGGTAGAGGTTGCCCGTCGACACCTTCGCGCGCTCGGCGATCTCGCGCACGGTCGTCGCGCGATAGCCGTGATGCGAGAAGAGGTACAGCCCGGAATCGAGTACCGCGCGGCGGCTTCGCTCTGACTTTTCCTCTCTCTGCATAGGACGGTGCAGTGAAGCGCATTTATATGGATGGGGTCAAATGAATCTCTTGTTAAGCTCCGCAGCGCATTGTCCCAGTCTCCTTACGCCTCGCTGGCGATCCCCAACTTCCGCAAGCTGCTTCTGTCGCACGGCACGCTGACGATGGCGCGTGAAGCGCAGATCGTCGTCGTCGCGTGGCAAGTGTTCGCACTGACGAAAGACCCGCTGACGTTGGGCCTCATCGGACTCGCAGAAGCATTGCCCTACATTGCGATTGCGTTGTACGCGGGACATGTCGCGGATCGCGCGGAGCGTCGTCAGCTCGCAATCGCGGGAACGTTCGCGATCGTGATCTCCGCGATTGCGCTGCTCTTGCTGACAGTCACGCCCGGCGCGATTCACACCGGTCGCGTGTGGCCCGTGTATCTCGTCATCGCGCTCAGTGCGACTGCGCGCAGCTTCATGCGTCCCGCGGTGTTCGCGTTGTCGGCGGAGGTCGTGCCGCGCGAGCTGTATCCGAACGCGATCGCGTGGCGCACGTCGACGTGGCATCTCGCGGCAGTCGCAGGTCCGGCGGCGGGCGGATTGTTGTACGGCTACGCGGGTGCGACCGCTGCGTACAGTGCGGTGGTGATCGTGATGGCGTTCTCGCTCGCCGCGATCATCTCCGTCACGCATCGCACCAAGCCCGCCGCGCCGGAGAACGACATCCCGTTAGGCGAGAGTCTGAAGATCGGATTGCGATTCGTCTGGAACGAGCAGGTGTTGTTCGCAGCGATGACGCTCGATCTCTTCGCGGTGTTGTTCGGCGGCGCGGTCGCGCTGTTACCTGCGTTTGCGACGCTGCTCGAGGTCGGTCCGCAAGGGCTCGGATTCCTGCGCGCGGCGCCGGCGGCAGGCTCGATTCTGATGGGCATCGTCATCGCGCATCGTCCTCCGATGCGTAGAGCCGGCGTCACGATCTTCGCGTGCGTCGCGGCGTTCGGCGTGTGCATGATCCTCTTTGCGCTGTCGCGCAATTTCTGGCTGTCGTTCACGCTGCTGTTCATCAGCGGCGTGGTCGACAACGTCAGCGTGGTCATCCGTTCTACGTTGTTGCAAACACGGACGCCCGACCACATGCTCGGCCGCGTCAGCGCGGTCAGTCAGATTTTCATCGGCTCCTCCAACGAGATCGGCGCGTTCGAATCCGGACTCGCCGCCCGGCTCCTCGGCGTCGTTCCGTCCGTGATTTTCGGCGGCTGCATGACTCTACTGGTCGTAGCCGTTACCGCCTGGCGTTCGCCGGTGCTGAGAAAATTGCGCACGATCTGATGAAAGGCCGCGGCGCGGACTGGAATCCGCAAAACCGATTCGAGAAGCTCGAGTACTTCGTCGACGACGACGCGCACATCGACTTCGAGGAAGACAGCGAGGCATCGCCGAAGACGATGTACCTGCGCGATCCCGCGCGCACGATCATCGCGACGAACGACAGTCCGGACGTCGGCTTCGACGCGAGCATCAATCCGTATCGCGGCTGCGAGCACGGCTGCATCTACTGTTACGCGCGCCCATCGCACGAGTACCTCGGCTTCTCCGCCGGCCTCGATTTCGAAACGCGCATTCTCGTGAAGGAAGACGCGCCGGCGTTGTTGCGCGAAGAGCTCAGCGCGAAGAAATGGGAGCCCAAGGTTCTGGCGATCAGCGGCGTGACGGATCCCTATCAGCCGATCGAGCGGAAGCTGAAGCTCACGCGCGGATGCGTCGAAGTTCTCGCCGAGTTTCGCAATCCGGTCATGGTGATCACGAAGAATCACCTCGTCACGCGCGACGCCGATCTCTACGCCGAGCTCGCGCGCTACGACGCGGCGTCGGTCTCGCTGTCGATCACGACGCTCGACGCGAGTCTGCAACGAACGATGGAGCCGCGCACGTCATCGCCGGAGTTGCGACTCGACGCGATCGCGAAACTCGCCGCCGCGGGTATTCAAGTGAACGTGATGGTCGCGCCGGTGATCCCCGGCCTCACCGATCACGAAATGCCCGCGATTCTCAAAGCCGCGCGCGACGCGGGGGCAACTCGCGCGGGGTTCGTGGTGCTGCGATTGCCGTGGGCCGTCGCGCCGCTGTTCGAACAATGGCTCGAAGATCACTTCCCCGATCGCAAGGAGAAGGTGCTGAACCGCATCCGCGACCTGCGCGGCGGAAAGCTCTACGACGCGCAATGGGGCGTCCGTGCCCGCGGCGTCGGCATTTTCGCGGAGCAGATCCGCGCGATGTTCGACGTCACGTGCCGCAAGCTCGGTTTGAACGAGCGCCACTACGACCTCTCGACGGACGCGTTCCGCAAAGTCACGGCGCAAGGCTCGTTGTTCTGAGCGAGGCCTATACTTCGAAGCGTGAACCTCAAGACCCTCATCGCGGTGGTCCTGTTCACGCAGGGCTGCGCGACTCTGCACAATGGCCGTCATCAGTCGGTGAGCGTGACCAGCGATCCCGCCGGTGCGACGGTTGACGTTCACTGCGGCAAAGCGCAACCACCGGCGCTGACGCCGGCGACGCTACGTCTTCCTCGCAAAGTCGAAGAGTGTTCGATCGTCCTGTCGAAGCCCGGGTTTCAATCCGAGACGGTGGTGTTCGATACGAGCGTGAGTCGCTGGTTCTGGGCAAACTTCGCCGGACCGATCATCGGCGGCGCGAGCGGCGCGACACGCCACTCGGATCTGGCGTTCATCGATTTCCTTGCCGGAGCGTTCGTGGGTGGAGTCGGCTTCGCCGTCGACGCCATCACGGGCGCGATGTGGGAGCTCGAGCCTGCGCGCGTCGAGCGCAAGCTCGTGCCCAAGTGATCCGCGTTTACAACTTCTGCAACACGAACATCCCCAGACCGGCCATCAGCGCGATCAACACCGCGAGTCCGGCGTAGTCGAGGGCCGGCACACTCGGTCCCGGCGCGACTGCGGCAGAGCAGGTCGAGACGGCGTTGGTGTCGAGCGTCACCGCTCCGTTTCGCGCCAATGACCTGCCGCTCAATTGCGCTCCGGTCGTCAGCGTGATGCTCGTGAGCGCAAGAACGTTGCCCTGAAACGAGCTCGCTGTTCCGAAGGTCGCGGAGCTGCCGACTTGCCAGAACACGTTGGGCGCGCAGGTCGCTCCTCCGCTGTTGATCGTCACGACCGACGACGCACTGGCGGTCGTCAGGCTGCTGCCGATCTTGAACAGGAAGAATGCGTTCGGGTCGCCTTGCATGTTGAGCGTCAGCGTGCCGGTCAACGCCGCGGACGACGAGAAGCAATAGACGCCCGGCGTCAGAATCATTCCGCCGAGATCCTGTCCGGTCAGGTCGGTGTTGCATGCGATTCCGGCGGCGGTGTTGTACGCAGTCGTGAGGTCACTCTGCGCCTGCGCCGCCGCTGCGTCCGCGGTGTGAATCGTCCCGCCGAAGACTGTGCCCGGAGGAAATCCCGTGACGGAGCTGCCTGGAGAAACTCCGAGATCGCCGGTGACCACTGTCGGTCCCGTGTTGGTCACAGCGGAGCCGCCGAGGACGCCGAAATTGTCCGCGGTGCCCAGTGCAATCTGAGCCAATGCCGGTGAAGCGACAGAAAAAACGATGACGATGACGAAGAGGAGAATGCCGAGATGCTTTGACTTCAATTGAAGCTCCCTCGAGGAACAACTGTCGGAACTTCGTGAATGGAAGGAAAGGCGATGTCTCCGATGAAACGTCACCAGTGGGGAGTGTGAGCATACGCCTCTTTTGACGGCATGCAGTCCAGCCTGCTTTATGTCTGCGGTCCCGTCCGCTGTCCGGCCTTCGCTTTGCACCCACACCTCGACATGAAAATCGTGTTCGAAGGGGATCACGTGCTCGTGATCGAGCGGGATCACTGGCAGTACGTCGAGCGTAAGAAGGGCAAGTCCGCCGTCGCCGTGATCGCGGAGACGGACGACGGAAAGGTCATCCTCACCGAGCAGCAGCGCAAGCCGGTGAATGCGCGCGTGATCGACTGGCCCGCGGGTGTCGTGGGCGATGACGATCCGAGTGCGAGTCCGGCGGATACGGCGAAGAAGGAACTCGAAGAGGAGACCGGCTACACGTGCGACTCCGTCGAGTTACTGGCGAGTGGTCCGACGTCGCCGGGGATCACGTCGGAGCGGCTCAGTTTGTATCGCGCGCGCGGCGTGAAACGCGCGGGGAAGGGTGGCGGCGTTGATGGGGAGGACATCACCGTGCATGCGATTCCGCGCGGCGAGGTCGTGTCGTGGTTGCGTCGAAAGAGTGAGGAAGGCGTGCTGATCGACTTGAAACTGTGGTCGGGGCTCTACTTTCTTTCCTCCAAATAAGCTATTCTTCCGCGCTCTCAATGCGGTCAGTCGTTCTGCTTCTTGCTCTCCTCTCCTCGATCTCGGCGTTTGCCGAGCGCGTGCGCGTGGTGGTCGTCGTCGGGCTCCCCGAGGCGGCGCTGTCGCGTTCGATGAAACCGGTGACCAACCTTCGGGCGGAGGTCGTGCGATCGCTGCACGGTGCCACTAACGTCGCGACGTGGGGCGAGAGCGGCGCGTTCGAAGTCGAAGTCGACGCGAGCGAAGTCGACGCGATCCGTCGCGATCCGCGCGTGCGTGCAGTCTCGATCGACGACGGAGGCGAGGGCGGAATGCTCGAGAGCCTGCCGCTCATCGGCATGGACCTCGTTCGCGCGCAAGGCCTCGACGGCACGGGCGTCACGGTGGCCGTGCTCGACACAGGCATCGATCGCAATCATCCCGACTTCGCCGGACGCGTGGTCGCGGAGCAGTGCTTCTGCG
>DASVNL010000688.1:0-9641 GCA_036383875.1 Thermoanaerobaculia bacterium | reverse complement strand
CACAGAGCTCGCACGCGCGAAGGCTGCGATGCGCGCAGGCGCGAAGCTGCTCGTGCACAGCGTCGACGACGTTGCGATCGACGACGAGTTCATCGCACTCGCGAAAGAACACGGCACGATCGTCACGCCGACGCTGACGGTGATGAACGGTTACGCGCAGATGATGCAGTCCGTCGTCGATCGCAAAGCGCCGGCGATCGACGATCCGAACGGCTGCGTCGACGCGGCGACGAAGGCAAAAATTGCATCGACCGGAACGCTTCCCGCGACGCTCATGAACGCGGCGACCGCGAATCGCATGGCGTCGTACGTGCGCGAGCACGCGGCGATCGCTGCGCAGAATCTGAAGCGCATGAACGACGCCGGCATCGCGATCGCGACCGGCACCGACGCAGGCAATCCGCTCACGCTGCACGGTCCGTCGATCTACGCGGAGATCGAGGCGATGCAGAAAGCAGGGATGTCGCCGATGCAGGTGATCGTCGCGTCGACCGCGACCGCCGCGCGTGCATCTCTCGTCGATGCGACGACGGGGACGATCGAGAAGGGGAAGGATGCGGATCTGCTGCTGATCGCGGGCGATCCTTCCGCGGACGTGTCCGCGTTTCGCAAAGTGAAGTTCGTGGTGCGCGGCGGCGTGGTGCGTGGCGTGGATGAGCTGAGTGCGATGGTGAACGTCAATCAGCGCGACAACTGATTCATCCGCTTCTCCAGCGCGCCCACCGAACGCTCGTCGAGCGCGACGTGCGTCAACTCGCCGTCGACCAGCAACCCGACCGACGTCGGGTAGTCGAAGCGTCGCGGGCCTGCGCTCGCGGGGTTGAAGTAGCGCACACCGGCGACGACTTCGTTGTGCGGCAGGTGGCTGTGTCCGAACACGACGAGGTCCGCGGGCTGTTTGCGCAGCGCATCGCGCACGCGTGCATCCAGCTCGCGCGGCCGCGGGAGGATGTGCGTCAGCAGGATGTTCGTGTCGCCGAGCGTGAGCCGCTTGATCTCATCGCCCATCGAGTCGCCGTCATTGTTTCCGTCGACGGACGTCACCGGCGCGATCGCGCGCAATGCTTTGAGCACGTGCGCACCGCCGATGTCGCCCGCGTGGACGATGTACTCGACGCCGGCGAACACGTCAGCAATTCGCGGATGGATGACGCCGTGCGTGTCTGCAATGATTCCGATGCGCATACACTTACAGCCACCCATCATGACACCTGCCAAACCGCCGGAGTCGAACGATCCACGCGTCCTCTTCGAGTACTTCAGCAATGAGTACGCCCAGGCGCTGCAAGCGTTCACGGCCATCGAGAATCAGGCCGCGACGCTGTTGCTCATGGGCTACAACGATGACCTGCGCGGCTTCATCGATCAGTTCCTGGAGATGGCCACACGCATCCGCGCGCTCGCGCTGGAGAAGAACGAGATCAACTTCGCGGACTGGTTCGAGGAGCTGATCGCGAAAGCCGAGAAGCTGAAGGGCGGCGTGGCGAAATAGAATCCGCGCTCATGCGCCGATTTCTCATCTTCATCGCACTGCTGGAGGTCTCCATGCCCGCTCTCGCCGGCTCGCTCGACGCGCGCATCAACGACGCGGCGAAGCGCCTCGAACCGTCCGTCATCGCCTGCCGCCGCGATCTGCACGAGCATCCCGAGCTCGGCAATCGCGAAACGCGCACCGCGAAGATCGTCGCCGACAAGCTGAAATCCCTCGGCATCGACGTCAAGACCGGCGTCGCACACACGGGCGTCATCGGATTGCTCAAAGGCGGTAAGCCTGGCAAGGTCGTCGCGCTGCGCGCCGACATGGACGCGCTGCCCGTCACCGAGCAGGTCGATGTGCCATTCGCGTCGAAGGTGAAGACGACGTACAACGGCCAGGACGTCGGCGTGATGCACGCCTGCGGACACGACGCCCACGTCGCAATCCTCCTCGGCGTCGCCGAAGTGCTCGCCGGCATGCGCGACGAAATCCCCGGCACGGTCAAGTTCATCTTCCAGCCCGCCGAGGAAGGCGCGCCGCAGGGCGAAGAAGGCGGCGCCGAGCTGATGGTGAAGGAAGGCGCGCTCGCCAATCCGAAAGTCGACGCGATCTTCGGACTGCACGTGACGTCGCGATTCGCCGTCGGCGAGATCGCGTACAAGCCCGAAGGGATGATGGCCGCGGTCGACTCGTTCAAGATCACGGTCACGGGCAAGCAGACGCACGGCGCGTATCCGTGGCTCGGCATCGACCCGATCGTCGTCGCCTCGCAAATCGTCCTCGGGCTGCAAACCATCCCCAGCCGCCAGCTCGACTCGTCGCTCGCGCCGAGCATCGTCACGGTCGGCGCGATTCACGGCGGCGTCCGCACGAACATCATTCCGGATCAGGTCGAGATGATCGGCACGATCCGCTCGCTCGACGCGAAGATGCGCGACGAGATCCACACGCGCATCCGCCGCACCGTCGAGAACATCGCGGCCAGCGCGGGCGCGAAAGCGGACGTGACGATCACGACCGGCTACCCGATCACGTACAACGATCCCGCGCTCACCGACGCGATCCTGCCGTCGCTGCGCCGCGTGCCCGGCGCGAAAGTGCGGCTCGTGAACGCCGTGCTCGGCGCCGAGGACTTCGCGTTCTTTCAGAAGAGCGTGCCTGGCGTTTTCTACTGGATCGGGACGCGCCCCGCGAATCAGACGCCCGAGGAGGCGCCGTCGAATCACTCACCTCTCTTTTATGTCGATGAAAGCGGACTTCTGACCGGCGTGCAGTCGCTGGCCACGGTCGCGATCGACTACCTCAATCGGTAGTTGGCCGTCGCAGGAAGCGTGAGTCTCGCCCGTGTCTCACTCCCGCCAACCGCCAACTGCCAACCGCCAACTAAAAAAAAGTTTTTACCGGTGTCGATCTGGCCAATCGCCGTTCGACGTCTGTACAGGAGGACGTAAAAATGAAATTCATGGTCATCGTCAAAGCCAATGCAGACAGCGAAGCCGGCGTGATGCCGAGCACCGAAATGCTGACCGAGATGGGCAAGTACAACGAAGAGCTCGTGAAGGCCGGCGTGATGCTCGCGGGTGAGGGACTGCACCCGAGCTCGAAGGGCGCGCGCGTCTACTTCAGCGGCAACAAGCGCACGGTCGTCGACGGTCCGTTCACGGAGACGAAGGAGCTGATCGCGGGCTTCTGGATTCTGCAGGTGCGCTCGAAGGAAGAGGCCATCGAGTGGGTGAAGCGCTGCCCGAATCCGACCGGCGAGGAATCGCAGATCGAGATCCGTCAGGTCTTCGACTCCGCGGACTTCGAGAACGCAACGCCGGAACTGCTCGAGCAGGAAGAACGCCTGCGCCAGCAGGTCGAAGCGCAACAGAAGAAGTAACTCGTGCTCACCGCGGAAACGCATCGCACGATCGACGCAGTCTGGCGGATCGAATCCGCCAGACTGATCGCCGGTCTCGTGCGAATCGTGCGCGACGTCGGACTGGCCGAGGAGCTCGCGCAGGATGCGCTGGTCGCAGCGCTGGAGCAGTGGCCGGAAGAAGGGATCCCGCAGAAACCCGGCGCGTGGCTGATGGGCACCGCGAAGCATCGCGCGATCGATCTCATCCGCCGCCACAAGCTCGCGGAACGCAAATACGAAGAGATCGGCCACGAGATCGAAGAGTCATTCGCGCCCGACTTCGACGCCGCGCTCGACGATCACGTCGGCGACGACATGCTGCGACTGATCCTCATCGCCTGTCACCCGGTCCTCTCCCGCGAAGCTCGCGTCGCCCTCACCCTTCGACTCCTCGGCGGTCTGACGACGGATGAAATCGCGCGCGCGTTCGTCACGCCCGAGGCAACCGTGGCGCAGCGCATCGTCCGCGCGAAACGCACGCTGAGCGAAGCACGCGTGCCGTTCGAAGTCCCGCGCGGCGCGGAGCTGACGTCGCGACTCTCGTCCGTGCTCGAAGTGATTTACCTGATTTTCAACGAAGGCTACAGCGCGACCGCCGGCGACGATTGGGTGCGTCCGGCGTTGTGCGACGACGCGCTGCGACTCGCGCGCATCCTCGCGCAACTCACGCCGAATGAATCCGAGGTGCACGGACTCGTCGCGCTGCTCGAGATTCAGGCGTCGCGACTCGGCGCGCGTGTGAGCAAGTCCGGCGAGCCGGTGTTGCTCGCCGATCAGGATCGCGGACGTTGGGACTACGTGCTCGTGCATCGCGGACTCGCGGCGCTCGCACGCGCCGAGAGTTTCGGCGACACGCTCGGGCCGTACGCGCTCCAGGCCGCGATCGCGGGATGTCACGCGCGTGCGCACTCGGTCGCGGAGACGGATTGGGAGCGCATCGTCGCGTTGTACGACGCGCTCGTCGAGCTGACGCAATCGCCGATCGTCGAGCTCAATCGCGCCGTCGCGGTATCGCTGGCGTTCGGACCGGCACAGGCGCTGGAGATGGTCGACGCGCTGGAGGAAGTCCTGCGCGACTATCACCTGCTCTACGCGGTGCGCGGCGATCTGTTGTTGAAGCTCGGACGGACGAAGGAAGCGTGCGTGGAGCTCGAGCGCGCGGCCGAGCTCACACGCAACACGCGGGAGCGGGAGTTGTTGCTGAGACGCATACAAGGCGTGTCATCCCGTGCGTAAGCACGGGATCCCCCGATTCAGGCGTCGCGATTCGCAGGGGATCCCGTGCTTACGCACGGGATGACACAACGCGCTACTTCGGCATCATCTGCTTCAGACGCGTGAAGTAATCCGCGCCCGAAAGCCACTGGCCGCCGTCGATGACGAAGTTCTCGCCGGTCATGAACGACGAGTAGTCGCTGAGCAGATACGACGCGGCCTGCGCGATTTCCTCGAGCGTGCCGAAACGTCGCACCGGGATGGTCTTGCGAATGCCCTCCATGATCATCGGATCCGGGAAGAGCCGTTCGGACGCGCCGGGCGTGTACACAGGACCGGGCGCGATCGCGTTGACGCGAATCTTGTGGCGCGCCCACTCGACGGCGAGCGTGCGCGTCATCGCGAGGACGCCGGCTTTCGCCGATGCGGAGTGAATGACGCCTGGGCCGCCGGTCCATGCGTAATTCGCGATGACGTTGAGCATCACGCCGCCGGTCTGTTTTTCGATCATGCGACGGCCGACCGCGGTGGTGCAGTAGAACGTGCCGTTGAGCACGATCCCGATCACCGAGTTCCAGCCATTCACCGACAGCGACGCCGCCTCGGCGATGAAGTTTCCCGCGGCGTTGTTCACGAGGAAGTCGATGCGTTTGTGATCGCTCTCGACCTTCGCGGCCATCGCCTCAACCGCTTCGGCATCGCGCACGTCGAGGACGTGATAGTGCGCGGCGTCCGCGCGTCCCGACTCCGAGCGAAGCTGCTCGACGGCCTTGCTGAGGTTTTCTTCCTTGCGGCTGCAGATGACGACATTGCCACCGAGGCGCGTGATCTCGCGCGCCATGGCAAAGCCGATTCCGGTTGCGCCACCCGTGATGATTCCGACGCGACCGTCGAACGTTTTCTCTGGAAGCATGTGAGGACCGCCCTTTCGCTGCTGAATGAGCGGGCGATCATAAAACAGAGGACCGCCGTGAAGACGGTCCTCTGTTCAGCGCAACGCTACGGTTCGAATTCGACGGCGGGGATCAGGCGGCCGTCGCTCGTCGCGTTGTCGACGACGGACGCGTAGCACGCCGCCGGTTCGCTCGGCGAGAAGCGCACGTAGCCGTTCGTCACGATGTTATTCACCGGCGCCTGCGACCACGCGTTCGCGGCGAGGTTGAGCGTCACGGTGCCGATCTTCACGGCGGCGCCGTCGTACACATCCGCGGTGATCGTGTTCGCGACGTCGGCGTTGTTGAAGCAGCCAATGTTCGTGCGCGTGTTCGAGTTCACGGAGATGCCGGGCGTGTACGCGCGCGACTTCGTCGGCGCGAAATCGACGGTCGGCACCGCGGTGCTGTAGCGCGTGCCGCTCGTGCGCACCTCCGCGCTGACGATGAAGCGATTGCTCGGATTCGGCGAGCGGAACGTCACCGCGCCGCCGCCGGTGAAGTGAAACACCGCGTCGAGAAAGTTGTCGTACGTCTTCAGCTCACCCGCGGCCATGTTGATCGTCGCGTCGCGCTTCACGCCGGCGGGGTCGTAGAGCGAGACGCTGATCTGAAACGCGGACGACGTCGGATTGAGCAGCGCGACGTACGTCTGGAACACCGCGCCTCCCGCGCCGGGCGTGTTGCCCATCACGGGGATCATCTGGAAGTCGGAAGCGAAGGCCTCGCCGCGCGGAGTCATCGAGAACGCCGGCAGCGCGAGCAGCATCGCCAGAGCAATGGCAATCGAGAGTCGTTTCATTGGTGCTGTCTCCTGTTCGTTGAAGGCGTCACGGCTGCTGCGACGCGGGGCTCGGGATGACCGGCGTGGTCGGCGTGTTCGTACCGCCGTGACCCTGCAGCAATCCCTGATGCGCCGGCGCGAGGAACGGGAAGCGCGGCAGGAAATCCTTGTCGTTCACTTCGACGCCTTTCGCGAGTCCCGCGGCCGGATCGCCCGCCGCGATGAGGCTGATGAGCACCGTGTTGACGTTGACCTGATGACGATTCGCAGCGGAGCCGCCGCCGAGGCGTCGTCCGTTCGGGAACGACGAGTTGATTGCGGCGTCGAGCGTGATGACGTCGCCGGTCGAGCCGTCGGCGACGGGAATCGGACGGCCGAGGTTCACGGCGTTGACGATGTCGAGGCGCGGTCCTTTGAGCGTGTTCACCGCGCTGTCCGGAACGCCGAGCGCTTTGTAGAGGCCAAGCGCGACGAGATCGCGCACGAGCACGGGATAAAGAATGTCCGCGCCGAAACGCGACACGTCCTTCATCGGATCGGTGTGCAGATAGAGCGAGTGGCGCTGCGTGCCGACGAGTCCCGCGTTGAAGAGCGGCAGCGCGTTGCGGCCGACCTGCACGTAGTTTCCGACGCCGCGCGTGCCGGTGATGATGTTCGTCGCGTCGACGACCTGCACGCTCTGGCGGCTGATGCTCGTCCAGACGCGCAGCAAGCTGTCGGTGGAATCGGCGACGAGCTGGCCGTTGTGCGGAATGCCGTTCGGGAAAAGCTCGGACGTCGGAATCTCGAGCGCGATCGAGAAAACGTTGAAGCCGGTGAACACGTCTTCGACCGGCGTGTTGCGCGCGCCGGCGATGCCGGCGAGATCCGTGCGGCCGAGGTTCACGAGATCGAAGATGCCCTTCTCGTCGAGCTGATACGGATCGTCGAACTGGCCGGCGATGATGCGCGCGCCGTTCGACAGCGAATGAATGAACGTGTCGATGAACGCCTGATCGTAGAGACCGTTCTCGCGGCTCGCGGCGTTGCCCGAGTCGTAGCCTGCGAACGAGCCGAGGCCGTAGACGAGACGATCGGTTTGCGGACCGTGATTGTTGGGAAGAACTTTGAGGTTCTCGCCGATGACCGTCGGATTCGGATTGCCCGGCGACATCACGCGCGTGATGGTCATCGTCTCCGTGCCGCCGGTGAGTTGCCACAGCAACTCGTTGCCGCCGCCCAGTGCGTCCGTCGCACTCGGCGCGCCTTCGGGCGTCAGCGTGTTTTTGAACTCGACGCGATACACCGCCTGATCGGCGAGCGACGTCCCTTTGCCGATGTGAAATTCATAGCGATAGCCGTTGCACGCGCGGAAGCCCTGGTTGCCCTGTCCCGGCTCGTGCAGCGGGTTGAAGTTCATGATCAGGTACAGCTTGTCGTGCGTCGCATCCGAGACCCACGCGTAGGTGTCGGTGTTGTCCGCGCACGGTTCATTGAGGACGGGAAGGGCCTCGCGATGGCTCGACGCCAGCGTTGCCGGCGCGACGAGTGCGACTGCGAGCAATCCGAGGATGAGAGCGCCGCTGAGACGGCGCTTGAGTGAGCGATTCATGGTTTCTCCTGTTCGCGACGATGGCGCGAAGCGATCGACATTCGTTTCCGCAGCACTGCACGTGTGGGGATCGAGGCCTCGATGGAACCAACTCAGGCTCGCTGCACGGTCTTACATACGGCGACGAACGGCGGCCGGATTGGCGAACGTCGCGCGCCTATAATCGCGAGTCGAAATGAAGCGCGGATTTTCAGTCGTCGGACTCATCACACTGCTGCTGGTGGCCTGCTCCGGCGAATCGCCGAAACCGGTCAGCGAGGCGGGCGAGAAGTTGTACGTCGTGCGCGGCGTCATCCTCTCGCGCAGCACGTCCGCGAACACCGTGTTCATGGATCACGAAGAAATCCCCGGTTTCATGACGGCGATGAAGATGGACTACGCGGTGCGCGGCGCGGAGGTGAAGTCGCTGCCGCCCGACAAGAGCCGCGTCGAAGCGAAGCTGCATGTCACCGAGCGCGCCTACTGGCTGACCGATGTGAAGCTGATCCCGTGAACGACGAGCGCAGGCACTTTCAGCGTCTCACGCTGGCCGAGCCTCTGGACGGCTGGTTCGGCGACTACGCCGTCCGCCTGATCGACGTCAGCGCGACCGGCGCGCAAATCGAGACCGACGAGCCACTCCCGTCCGACGCGCGCGCATTGCTGCGGTTTTACTGGCGCGGCCGCGAGGTCGAGATCATCGCGGAGACTGCGCGCGTCAATGAGTTGCGCACCGGGTTGAAGTTCGTCGAAGAAGACGAGACGTTGCGCGAGTTGATCGCGCAATCGGCGGCGGAGTTGTTGCGCGCATTCGAAGCGAATGCCGCGGGCGAGCGCGCCGACAACACCATCGGCGAGCAAACCATCACCTCCGTGAGCGCAGTGCTCGGCACCGGCTACGTCGTCTGGACCTTCGAAGACGGCGCGTGGAAGTCGAAGCATTCGCTGCTGCGCGATCAGCCGCCGAACGGCTTCACGATCGCGGCCGGCGAGTCGGAGGAGCAGGTGTCGATGCTGTGCAGGACGTACGAGTCGGGCGATACCGAGGCGCGGAAACTGACGCGGATGCTCGCGGAGCTCAGCGTTTCGGGCTCATAGCACGCCGATCACCACGACCGGCACCATTGCGCCGGCGTCCACACCTTTCACTCCTTCGCCGATCATCGCGAGACCGTTCGCGCCGATCATCGACGTCAGCGAGCCCGAGCCCTGCGACGCGAGCGGCGTCGCGACGAGCTCACCGTCGATCGACGCGAGTCGCACGCGAAAGTAGACGCGGCGATCGCCGATCGACTTCAACGGCGCACTGAGTCGCGCGTGGACGGACGGAGGGAAGAGCGCAGTCTCCTGCCCCATCGCCTTGCGTAATGCCGGAGCGACGAAGAGGTGGAAGGAGACGAAGCAGGACACGGGATTTCCGGGCAGTCCGAACACGACGCGATCGCGCGCACGCGACAGCACGACCGGCTTGCCTGGCTTCATCGCAATCTGCCAGAACTTCGTCTCCGCGCCGACCGCATCGAGCGCTTCTTTCACGAAGTCGAACGCGCCGACACTCACACCGCCCGACGAGATCACGAAGTCCGATTCGAGTGCGGACTCGAGCGCGGCAATCGTCGCGTCGCGCGTGTCGCGCACGATGCCGAGCATGCGCGGCGTCGCGCCGGCATCGCGCACCAGTGCGGCGAGCAGGTAGCTGTTCGTGTTGACGATCTTTCCGGGCGTCAGTTCATCGGACACGTCGACGAGCTCGTCGCCGG
>DASVNL010000687.1:0-4704 GCA_036383875.1 Thermoanaerobaculia bacterium | reverse complement strand
CGCGCTCGACTTCTGCATCCGGAGACGTCGTCTTGAGCCACCCGAAATTCATGGTCGGCTCGCCTTTCGCAATCCGCGTGGCGGTCGTTCCAAGCACGGACCACGAGCCTTCGTCCGCAAATGAGATTCGAACGTCGGTGTCGGGCGTGTCCTCGCGGAAATCGAGAAACAGATTGGCGCGGCCGGGCTGCGTCCATTGCCGCGCAGCGGCTTCGACTCGTGCATGAAGTGCCGGATGGCCGTTGAGAAACGAGACTGTAACGGTCTGTCCCGGAATCCAACGGGACGCGAGCCATAATCCAGCCCGATTGCGACCTTCGACCTCGCTCGCCTGAAACCACGCAAAACACCATCGATCCAAGTTTTCCATGATGATCCACAAGACCCTTGGATACCGCGAGACAACACGACCGATTCGGGGCCAAACCGCATGCGCGTACTAACATAGGAGTGACACCCATCACCCCTTTCCCTACCCCCTGGCATAGCCGGAACCAAGAAGGTAAGTGCGAGAGGCACACCTGTGTGACTGCGTTTAGGCGGGCCTTCTCATCTCATCCAGTCTGTTTGGCGTTCCTGCCGAGCACGGCGGTTCGATACTCCGCCAGTACTCCCAGCCAATCCTCTAAACACGGGCACCCCGCCTCGTTCTCCGCACCGCAAAACGCCGCGAGACATTCTCGTGACGATCCGTGAGCGCCACCCAACGCAACGCGTGTGGTGTGCCATCCTCGCTGCTCGGAGGAGTGAGAAATGAAGGTCAGCCGGCGATCCTTTCTCAAAACTGCCGCGGCGATTGGGGCGTCGCTCGCGTGGGTCGGACCGGCCCGCGGATCGCGCGTGGTCTGGCGGGAACGGCGTGACCTCTATCCGCAAGGCGTCGCGTCGGGCGATCCCGACGCGCATAGCGTGATCCTTTGGACGAGGCATCCATTCACCGACGGGAAGCAGCGGTGCCTGACCGTCGAGGTCGCGGAGGACGAGACGTTCCGCCGGGTCATTGCGCACACGCAGACGCCGGTTTCGAGCGCCTCGGATTGGACGGCGCGCGTGCTGATTGGCGGACTAAAGCCGGCGCGCACTTACTGGTATCGCTTCACCGACGCGGACGGGAATGGCAGCCGGGTTGGTCGCACGATCACGGCGCCATTGCCGAGCGACCCGCGCACGGTGAACTTCGCGTTCGTGAGTTGTCAGGACATCAATGAGGGCAAGCTCAACGCCTTTCGCCGGATGATTTTCGAGGATGAACGCGCTCGCGCCGGCGAGAAGCTCGATTTCGTTCTGCACCTCGGCGATTTCATCTACGAGGTGGTGCAATACACCGACGAGGTGAAGACGCGCTACGACCGCACGATCTATGAGATTGCGCGCATCCAGGACGGCCACAAGGTCGGCAATTTCCACATACCGCTGACGGTCGACGGCTATCGCGCCATCTACAAGGCCTATCTCACCGATCCCGACCTGCAGGACGCTCGCGCGCGCTGGCCGTTCGTCGCGATCTGGGACAACCACGAATTCTCATGGCAGGGCTGGCAAAGCATCGTCAAGGCGGGAGCGTTTGAGCAGCCTGGCCAGAGCGTCAAGGTCGCGGCGAATCAAGCGTGGTTTGAATATCTCCCCGCGCGGATCGCACAGCGGGGCAAGGTACTCGAACGCTTCGATCCACCCGCTGTGAAAGATGTCCCCATTACAGAGTTCGATCGCAACGGGCTCGGGGTAGAACCGAACAACCTCACAGCGATCAACAGCCTGCAGGGCTACAGGGCGCTGCGTTATGGCCGGAACCTCGATCTGATCGTTACCGATCAGCACAGCTATCGCAGCGCAGATCCCTTCAGCGATCCGTCCCTCGGGCAGCTCGGCGGCGAGGAGTTCCCGGGCATGTTTCCGGAGGCCGGGATGCGGGTTCTCGACGGCGGACGCGCCTACAACGGCGGTAATCCTCCTGCGGAGGTCCGCTTCAATGAAGCGCATGTCCCCAACCCGCAACGGAGCGCGCCCCCGCAAACGATTCTCGGGGTAGAGCAGAAGGCGTGGTTCAAGGACAAGCTCAAGAGCTCGACCGCGACGTGGAAAATCTGGGGGAACTCGCTGGGCACGCTCGATTGGCGCGCCGACCCGCAAAATCTCCCCTCGGGACTCACCAAAGAATCGTGGCCCAAAGATCTGTTCGCGGCGTTGGGAGGGGGTGATTACGCCACTGCGTTCGCGGAACGCGCGGAGATCTATCAACTCATTCGCGACGCGAAGATCACAGGCTTCGCCATCGTCTCGGGCGACCGCCACAGCTTCTGGGCCGGATATGCGGCCGCGGAGCTTCCTCCAGGCAAGTTCGAGCCGGTCGGATTGAGCTTTGTTGGCGCGTCACTCGTTAGCCCCGGCGTCATGGAGTCGTATGAGCACAGACTTCCGAAAGACGCGCCACTGCGTCCGCTGTTTCTCGCGGACAGAGAGGCAGGGGCCAAACCCGACTGGACCTACAACATGTTGCTGAGGCACGGCGTCCGTGCGTGTCTCGAGTATGCAAAGAGCTTCGACCTGAAGCGCGCGCGGGCGCTATCCAACCCGGATCTCGCTCCGCACCTCGAGTTCGTCGATCTCGGAGCGCATGGGTATGCGAAGGTGCGATTGTCGGCCGAGGAGATGCGCACTGAGTTTGTTTGCATCCCGCGCCCCATTATTCGCAGTGAACGGCCGGACGGCGGACCGATTCGATATCGCGTCTCGCACACTGCTGCATTGTGGAAGAGCGGAGAGCGCCCGCGATTGAAGACAACAGTCCTCGAAGGCGACGTTGGCCTATCGATTTGACCATTACTTCATCTGCTTTGTCCCAAGGCGAAAGGCTGCGACGCGTGGTCGCGTCGCAGCCCGGTTCATTTAGGTGGAGGGGATGAGCCTGAAGGTGTTCATCAGCGTCTTGCTTCCGGATTCGTTCTCCGGACAGCGGACGAGATAGATCTTCTGCGTCGTCACGAAGAAGAAGGACATCAGCGAGTACGAGGGATAGGTGTTGAGAATGGCGGGGCCGCCGATCCACCAGTTGTTCGTCAGGTGAAGCTGGCTGCCCTGCCCCAGGTAGACGCGCACCGGCGAGGAGACGCCGGTGAAGGTGACGTCGACGGCGAAGTAAAAGTTCAGCTCCGCCGGCTGGATGGTGGAGACGGGGCTCGGAAGCGACGTGTAGGGACCGCACCAGGAGTGGTTCGGACTTCCCACCGCGCTATTGAACATGTCTGCGATGTTGCTGGACGCCGAGCGGCCGCAGGAGAGCGTGATGGTGAACGTCTCGTCGTCCTGCTGCTCCGTGATCGTCGGCGGAACCGTGAACGGCTGCCCGGACGTGATGTGGAAGGAGTCGTTCACATACGTGACGCGGGAGATGTCGGAGGAAATCAGGACGACGACGTTTTCGTGACTCGTGGTCATGCTCATGATCGGCCTCCTTATGCGCTGATGGCGAGCTGGTTGACGGCGGAGTTGACGAACGAAACCTGGTAAAGCGTGCTGTTCGACACCGCGAGGTACGCCATCGGCGACTTGTATGGGCTGGAGTTGAGGATCATCGGCCCGCCGATCCACCAGTAGTTCGTGCCGTAGACGCCGTCCTGGCCAAAGAAGAGCGACACGGTGTGATTGCTGAACGTCACGTTGGCCTGAAACCAGAAGTTCATCGCCGTTGGGATGTTGCTGTAGTTGTTCGTGTACGGGCAATAGTTCGGCTGGACGAGCATGTGGTAGTTGCCGCCGGTCTGATCGACGTAGCTCTGTGCGACGTCGGCGGAGCCGGAGCGTCCGCAATCGATATTGAGCGACCAGACACCGTCACTATGCGAGACGGATGCGCTCTGCAGTTGCTGTCCGGCGGTGATGTGAATGGTGGCGCGGAGCAAATCGATGTTCGTGATCGCCGAGGACGTTATGGTCAGGGTATTCATGTAGACGGTTGACATACTTTCCCTCTCTCTCTTCGATTCGCGTTTCCGTCACGACGCACCACCGGCAAGACTTCCTCACGGAAGCATGTAGAGAGTGCGAGGTGGAGGGAACGCAGGCATGAACAATATCGGTAAGCCGACTGGGCAGCGTGAGCCGTCGCGCTAGGCCTTCGTGAAAAGCTCGATGCCGGCGCCGCGCTGCGTAGCGAGTTCGCGTCGCGAGCGCTAAAGTCCGCTCCGCATGAACCCCAAGGTCACGGTCCTCATCCCCGTGTTCAATCGGGAGACGTTCGTCGACGAGGCGATTCGCAGCGTCGTCGGACAGGACTTTGCCGACTTCGAGTTGCTGCTCGTCGATGACGGCTCGACCGATCGGACGCCCGAGGTTTTGGAGGCGTGGCGGCAGCGCGATTCGCGCGTCGTCGTGGTCACCTCTGCGGTGAACTTAGGGATTCCTGGGGCGTTGAATCTCGGGTTGGCGCATGCGCGCGGGACGTATGTCGCGCGGCTCGACAGTGATGACTTCATGATGCCGCGGCGGCTTGCGGCGCAGGTGGCGGTGCTGGAGGCGCGTCCCGAGGTTGCGCTCGTGTCGTGCGCGTACGACGTGGTCAACGTCGACGGTAAGCATTTGCGGACGTGGAAGGGCGATGAGCCGCACGAAGTCGCGGCGTTTCTGCTCAACTTCTTCAATGTCATCGGCGGTGGCGGACAGGTGATGTTCCGGCTGGCCGATGTGCTCGAGGAAGGCGGGTTTTCG
>DASVNL010000686.1:0-7811 GCA_036383875.1 Thermoanaerobaculia bacterium | reverse complement strand
CGCAAGATGCAGGAGCAGCTCGCGGAAGCGACGCGACTTTCGAGTCTGGGCCGCATCGCAACGTCGATCGCGCACGAGTTCAACAACGTGTTGATGGGCATGCAGGCGAATCTCGAAGTGGTGCGGCGTCGCGCGCCCGTGCAACTCGAGAAGACCGTCAATCACATCCTCAACTCCGTGCTTCGCGGCAAGCGCATCACGGACGAGATCCTCGGCTTCACACGCGGCACCGCGCCGTCGATTCAGGACGTGCCCCTCGCGACGTTCATCGCGCGCTGGGAAGAAACGATTCGCCCTGTCCTCGGCGCGTCGATCGCGTTGAAGCTCGACGTCACGCCTGGACTGCTGATGCGTGCGGACACGATGCAGATCTCGCAGGTCCTCACGAATCTCGCACTGAACGCGCGCGATGCGATGCCCAACGGCGGGACGCTGCACGTCATCGTCGATCAGGGTGCCGCCAACACCGCGCGCTCCGCGGACGGCGGATCATTCGTGCATCTCTCCGTGCGCGACGACGGCGTCGGCATGCCGGCGGACGTGCTGCAGCACATCTTCGAACCGCTCTTCACGACGAAGCACAGCGGCACCGGCCTCGGGCTCGCGGTGACGTATCAGATCATCAGCCGGCACGGCGGATTCATCACCGCGGAAAGTACGCCGGGTCGCGGCACGACGTTCGATCTGTTGTTGCCCGCGGCGGAACCGCAGGTGCAGACGCCCGACGTCGTCGCGGCGGCCACGCCGGCCGGACGCTCCGTCGTGATCGTCGACGACGACGAGACCGTGCTCGCCGGACTGCAATCACTGCTCGAATTCGATCAGATGCGCGTTGCGGTCGCGACGCTCGGCGGCGAAGCGATTCCGCTCATCACGCGCGAGTCGCCCGACGTCGTGATTCTCGACATCGGACTTCCCGACATGAGCGGCGTGGACGTGTACGAGTTGATCGCGGAGCGCTGGCCGACGTTGCCTGTGCTCTTCTCATCCGGACACGCGGACGCCGCGCGACTCGAGCCGTTGCTGCGCCGTCCGAACGTCGCGCTGTTGCTCAAGCCGTACGACTACGTCGCGTTGCAGCGCATGCTCGCGTTCCTCGTCGACGGCAATTCCGGATCGCACGGCAGCGGACACACGCGGCCCGATCTGCTGCCGGTGATGTAGCGTCAGTCGTAGCGCAGCGAAATCGACGGATCGACACTCGCCGCGCGACGCGCGGGTGCTGCACTCGCGATGAGCGCGGTCAACACGAGCAACACGGCGACGCTCGAGAACACGCGAGGATCGGCCGCGTCGACTTCGAAGAGCAGCGACTCGAGTGTGCGTGAGAACGCGATGGCGCAGGTGCCGCCGAGGGCGATGCCGATGAGTGCGAGCTTCGCGACGCGGCCGAGAATCAGGCGCAGCACCGCGGCGTGCGACGCGCCCGTCGCCATGCGAATGCCGATCTCGCGCGTGCGTTGCGCGACGCTGTACGAGATCACGCCGTAGATGCCGACGACGACGGCGAGCAGCAACGCGATCGACGCGAGCACGAGCAGCAGCACGGTTTGAAATCGCGGACCCGCGAACGCGTCGCCGATCACTTCGTTCATCGTGCGCACTTTGTACGGCGGCACGTCTGCGTCGATGCCGCGCATGATGCGGCGCATCGCCGCGACGACGTCGCGCGGCGCGAGCGACGAGCGCACGATGAACGTTACCGGTCGTGGCGGCATCGGCGTGCCGAGGGCCAGGTAGACGTGCGGTGGCGTGGGCTCGGATGGGTTCTTCTGTTTCACGTCGCCGACCACACCGATGATCGTCGATGGCGCTTCGCCGCCGACGAGCACGAACTCGCCGAGTGGCGAGCGGCCGGACCAGAAACGCTCCGCCATCGTCGCGTTGATCAGGACCGGCGCGCGATCGAGTTGCAGCAGCGTGCGCAAGTCGTCGTCGTTGAAATCGCGGCCTTCGAGAATCGGCACGCCGGCGGTGCGAAAGAATCCGGGACTGACTTCGCTGAACGACGCGATCCGCCGCGAGCCGGTGAAGTGACCTTCGTTCGGAAACGCGATGTCGCCGCTCATCGTGTTCTCCGTCGGCAATCCGCTCACCGTTGCTGCACTCTCGACGCCGCGCGTTGCGCGCAGCTCGTCGAGCACGCGTCGCACGATGCGCGTACGCACTTCGAGATCGGGATACTTCGCGTCGGGCAGCGAGATGCGCATCGTGAGCAACCGATCCGCGCGGATGCCGACGTCGACGCTGCGCAGTCGCGAGTAGCTGCGAATCAGCACGCCTGCGCCGATCAGCAGGAGGAACGACAGCGCGATCACGGCGACGGCGATCGACTCGCGAATGAACGCGTTCGTCGACTTCGCACGTGAGCCGCTTTTCAGTTCTGCGAAACGATCGCCGCGCGAGAGCAGCGGCACGAGTCCGAACACGATGCCGGTGAGCGTCGCGATTGCGAAGTTGAACGCGAGCACGCGACCGTCGATCGAGATCAGATCGGGGCGCGGAAAGTACGCGGCGCCGAGCGTGCGCAGCAGGCGCAGCGCGAACGCGGCCATCGCGAGACCTGCGAGTCCGCCGAGTGTCGTCAGCATGAGTGACTCTGCGAGCAACTGCCGCGCGAGTCGCGAGTTCGTCGCGCCGAGTGCGGCGCGCACGGCGAGCTCGCGTTCGCGTGCGACGGCACGCGTCATCATCAGGTTCGCTGCGTTCGAGCAAGCGATGAGCAACAGGAACACGACCGCGCCGAAGAGGATCAGCAGCGGCTTGCGCACGGTGCCGACGACGCTGTCGCGGATCGTCATCAGCCACGCGTCGATGCCGCGCGTCGTCTCGGGATACGTGTCGCCGAGTTGTTTTGCGATGCGTGCGATCTCGTCGTTTGCGCGCGCGAACGGGACGTCGCGCTTCAGTCGTCCGATCGCGCGGAACTGATGCACCGCGCGATGTCCGATCGTGTCGGGTGTGAGCTCGAACGGCACCCACACTTCGGCCTTGTCCGGGAACGCGAACGCGCGCGGCATCACCGCGACGATGCGATGCGGACGGCCGTTGAGTCGCGTCTCGGTGTTGATCACATCGGTGCGCGCGCCGTACGCGCGACGCCACAGATCCTCGCCGAGAATCACGAGCTTCTCGCCGTTGAGCGCGGCGCCGGTTGGTGTGCGGCCGAGGAGCGGGGGAGCGTCGAGGAGTCGGAAGAAGTTTGGCGAGACGCGCGATCCTTCGACGCGCACCGGCTCGGCGATGTTGCCGATGTTGAAGCTGCCGGTCCACGACGCGATGGCCATGTCGTCGAAGCCCGTCGCGAGACGTTGGAAGTCGGCGAAGTCGGGACCGCTCACTGGTGCGCGATCTCCCGATTCGCGCGCGCGCCACAACACTGCGAGCGAGTCCGGATCGCGATAGGGCAACTCGCGCAGCAGCAGCGAGTCGAGCACGGAGAAGATCGCGGTGGCGGGTCCGATGCCGAGGGCGATCGTGGCGATGATCAGCAGCGTGAACGCCGGCGCGCGTCGCAGCGAACGAAATGCGAATCGCAGGTCTCGCATGGACGCGCTCGGTGCGAAGGGAAGGCCACGCGCGTCGCGCGGGAAATCAACGAGTTAGCATGGGGAGGGTGTTCGTTTGTGGGACGCGACTGTGCGGAATTGGCCCACTGTTTGAACAACACCCTCCCGGATACCTTTTCTCTTCCTTTGGGCGCGCGACGCGGGGCACAACGCGACGCGCGCCTTATTTTTTGAGACTCGATGGCAGCATCGGCGACGAGATCAGTTCCTCGAACGCTTTCCAGCGATCGCTGCTCTTCTCGATGTGCGCGCGCACGAGGTCCTGGCCGAAGTTGTAGTTGATGACGTAGCTGCGATAGCGCTCGATGAATTTCATCTGCTGCTCCGCGCGCTCGGGCGTCGAGAGTCCGTATTGCACGAGCCACGCTTTCGCGGCGTCGCGCGTGATCTCGCCATCGAGATACCGTCGCGCGGCTTCGTTCGACGTATACGACAACGCGCCCATGATTTTGTTCACGCGGTGATAGTGCTCGGCCTCTTTCGGATCGAGTCCGGCGAGCGGGAAGAGCACGTCGCGATCGAACTTCATCCGCTCGTCGCCGGGAAACGCGACGACGAGTCCGTAGTTGCCGGTGCCCTCCGCGATCAATGACTGCGGGCTGTTGAGCGGATAGACCGTGAACTCTTTCCAGCCGCGATCGCGCACGAGATTCTTTTCGAGCAGCGCGTTGTACGTGTGATGTCCGGGATAGCCCTCGTGACACGCGAGGTCGAGCGCGCGAGAGATCGCAACCGGCAGATCGGTGTTGACCTGGATGAGGCTCGTGTAATTTCCCTTGTACCAGTTGTATCCGCTCCACGGCTGGTTCTTCACATACTCGAGCGTGAAATCTTCTTCCGCGGGCAGCGTGATGTGCTGCAGCGTCCGCGCGCGGCATTCTTTCAGCGCCGCGCGAATCACCGCGTCGAGTTTGTCCGACGGGATGTTGAAGCGATTGCGAAACGCATCGACACGTTGCCCGAGCGTTCCTTCGCCCGGCAATTCCTTTTCGAGATCGGCGACTGCGCGCGCGAAGAAGGCATCGTCGTGACGCGGCGGGACGACGCCGTACAAGCGTCGCGCTTCTTCGTCGAACGGAAACTTTTTGCCCTGCAGCATCTCCGCTTTCGTGATCAGCGCGTCGAGCTGTTCGATCAGATAGTTGCGGCGCAGCGCGAACATGCGATCGCCCGGGACTGCGGTCGCCGCGACATTCGCGCGCAACGCCGCGGCTTCGTCGTGAATCGCGGTGACGCTCTTTGCTTGCGCCTTCACTTCCTCGCGAATCGCAGGTGGGCCGTAGTACGCGTCGACCCAGTCGGCGTCGTGTTCGCCGAGGGCGAGCGTCAGGCGGAGGTACTGATCGGCGAACGCGTCGAAGGACGGCGCGGGCGCAGGCTGATGTGCACACGCGGCCAGGAGAAGGGCGAGCAGCGCGAATCGTTTCATTTCGTTCCCATCCTATCGACTTGATCTTGTTCCTCAACAATGTTCTCTTCTCCCGGCAGTACGAAGGAGGGGGAACAGTTTGAAGAACAGACTTCTGGCGCTCATCGCAGCGCTCGCTTTACCAGTCGTCGCGATTGCCGACGACGGGATGTGGATGCCGCAGCAGATCCCCGCGGTGGGCGACGAGCTGAAGAAGCTCGGCCTGCAGCTCGATCCGAAACAGTTCGCCGACCTCACCGGGTTCCCGATGGGCGCGATCGTTTCGATCGGCGGTTGCAGCGCATCGTTCGTCTCGCCGGACGGGTTGCTAGCCACGAATCATCACTGCGTCTACGGCGCGCTGCAGTTCAACTCGACGCCGGAGAAGGATTACATCGCGAACGGCTTCCTCGCGAAGGATCGTTCGGAAGAAGTCACCGCGACGCCCGACGCGCGCGTGTTCGTCACGACGAACATCGAAGACGTCACGCAGAAAGTCCTCGGCTCGATCCCCGCGAAGGCGACGGACGCGGAGCGCAGCCGCATGATCACGCGACGCCGTCGCGAGATCACGAACGAGTGCGAGAAGCCAGGCGGCCTGCGCTGCCAGGTCTCGTCGTTCTACGACGGCGGGCAGTATCTGAAGTTGACGCAGATGGAGATCCGCGACGTCCGTCTCGTCTACGCGCCGGCGCTCGGCGTCGGCAACTACGGCGATGAGATCGACAACTGGATGTGGCCGCGCCACACCGGCGACTTCGGTTTCTATCGCGCGTACGTCGGCAAGGACGGCAAGCCCGCCGACTTCTCGAAGGACAACGTTCCGTATCAGCCGAAGCACTACCTCAAGATCTCGACGCGCAATCTCAATGAAGGCGATCTGGTGATGGTCTCGGGCACGCCCGGCGTCACGCATCGCTACATGACGCTCGCCGAAGTCGAAGATGCGAACCGCGTCGAGCTGCCGATGGACATCCGCTATCGCAAGATGCTCGTCGACGTGCTCGAAGAGCGCGGCAAGAACGATCGCGCGATCATGCTCAAGAACGCGAGCCGCATCGCCGGTCAGGAGAATTACCTCAAGAAGCACACGGGCACGATGGAAGCGTTCAAGCGCGCGGACATCGTCGCGACGAAGCAGAAGATCGAGGCGTCGCAGCGCGCGATGCTCGACGCCAAGCTCGGCGCGAGTTACGACACGGCGCGCGCCGAGCTGGAGAAGATCCTCGCCGCCGATCGCGCAACGGAACTGCGCGACACCGCATTCGTGTGGCTGTACACCGCGTCTCCGATGCTCGCGCAGGCGAACACGCTGTATCGCTTGAGCGTCGAGAAGACGAAGGCGGATCTCGATCGCGCCGAGGAGTACACGGATCGCAATCGGAAGCGCTTGCAGCAGGGCCTGGCGCGTACGCGCCGCTCGATGGACCTCGGCAGCGATCGCGCCGGACTGCGCTTGTTCCTCCTCGAAACCACGAAGCTCCCGGCCGATCAGCGCATCCCGCCCGTCGACGCCGCACTCGCTGCGACTGGCAAGTCGACGGCGGAGGAGCAGGTCGATGCGCTGCTCGACAAGATCTACGCGTCGACCAACATCGGCAACGCGGACGTCGAAGCGAAGATGTTCGACGAGACCACCGCGCAGCTCGTTGCGCGCAATGACTCGATGATGGCCTTCGCGGCGTCGCTGCGTCCGTTCGCGGAAAAGCTGGCGGAAGCGGATGCCGCGCAGCGCGGTGCGGAATCGCGGCTGCGTCCGGTGATGCTCGACGCGTTGCGTGTCGCGCGCGGCGGACGTCTCTATCCCGATGCGAACGGCACGTTGCGCGTCGGCTTCGGCGTCGTGAAGGGTTACTCGCCGAAGAACGCCGTGTACTACATGCCGCAGACCGACATCCGCGGCGTCGTGCAGAAAGACACGGGCGTCGAGCCGTTCAACAGCCCGAAGAAGCTGCTCGAGCGCGCGGCTGCGAAAGAGTTCGGCGGCTACGAAGATCCTGAGGTCGGCTCGCTGCCGGTTGCGTTCATCTCGACGAACGTCGTGACGAACGGCAGCTCCGGTTCCGCGACGCTCAACGCGTGGGGCGAGCTGTGCGGCCTCGCGTTCGACTCGAACTGGGAAGGCGTCGGCTCCGACTACTACGTCGAAGAGGACATCACCCGCACGATTCACGTCGATTCGCGCTACATCGTCTGGGTCATGGACGCGGTCGATGGCGCGCACAACCTCCTTCGCGAGCTCGGCATCACGCCGAAGTTCCAGTAAACGCAAGTGGAGTGGCGGGCTCTCAGCCCGCCGCTTTTTCCTGGGGCCGGCGGGCTAAGAGCCCGCCGCTCCACTCTGTCGCTCCAACAGGACGTGGTGTCGCCCGCTGGCGACAGAAATCCTCGAAAACAGGCCGAAAAGCCGGGCATGCCGGCCGCAAGAGTGACGCGCGTCACTACCCCACCGGCCATCACGAAAGAGGACTTCACCCCATGAAGATCACAGCGCTTGCAGTGCTGATATTGGCCCTCGTCCCGGTTGCGTTTGCCCAGAGTCAGGTTCCCTACATCGAAACGTTCGAAGTCCGATTGCACAACCTCGACGTCGTCGTCACCGACGCGAAAGGGCAGCCGGTGCGCGGACTGAAGAAGTCGGACTTCGTGGTCATCGAGAACGGCGTGCCGCAGCCCGTCACGAATTTCTCGATGTACGACACGAGCGCTTCGACCGCGTCGAGCAACGCCGCGAACGATGACCAGCAGACCGAGATGGTCGAGCCGGTGCAGCCGCCGCCGCGTCACTTCGTCTTCTTCATGGACGAGATCGAGATTCAGCGCTCGCAGCGCGA
>DASVNL010000685.1:0-3703 GCA_036383875.1 Thermoanaerobaculia bacterium | reverse complement strand
GTGACTTCTCCTTTTGCATCCGCTGCAAATCGCGACGCGAACCGGCGTGGCCCTTCGGCTGGATCGTTCCAGGTGTTGCGCAGCACGACCGCCGCATCCTTCACCGCCGCGCCGCTGCCGGCATCGGTGACGCGCACGCGGAGACGTTCGGACGGGAGCCGGATCGTGATGTCCGGCGTGCTCGCGGACAGCACGATCGTGCTCGAGTAGGCGGGGGCGCTGGGATCCTGCGTGGCCGTGCGTGCTTCGTAGATGTAGCGGCCCGCGCTCCAGGCGTCGAACTCGAATCGTCCGCGCTCGTCGGCGTCGACGGCGAACCACCGCTCGTCGGAACGGAACCTGATCGTGCCTTGCACGGGTCGCTCGCCTTCGATCAGTTCGCCGGCGACGCGAAACGGCGCGAGCGCGAAGTCGACCGAAGCCTGGTCGGTGAGGCGGAGATCCGCGGCGCGCGCGAAGCGCCATGCGTCGCCAACGGCGAGGGTCACCTGAAGTTGTCGCGGCGGAAGATGTTCGACCACGATCGGCTCGCCGAGGCGCAAGGGCGTTTCGTGCAGAGTCGCGCCGGTGGCCGCATCGCGGAGCACCGCCGTGAGCGGTGGCCAAGTGCCCTCCGCGGCGTTGCCGGCCGAGACGACGAGACTCGGTAGCGCTCGCAGCTCCGCCTCCAGCGCGGTCAATCTCGCGCGACGGATCTGAAGCTCGTTGTCAGGAAGATGCGCGACGCTCGATGTCACTTCGAGCGTGTGCGGCCCGGCGGCTGTGCGATACCAGATCGCGAACAGCAACTCGCCGGTTTCGAATGCGACGTCCGGCGCCTGTCGCACAGTCCCGGCGACGAGCGCGAGCGACGCCGGACGTTCGACGCGATCGCGCTCCTTCGCAGGCCACGTCAGCAGCGCGATCACCTGCGCGGTGTCGGCTGTCACCGCCGCCCACTGCGCCTCGATCGCGACTCCGCGTTGAATCGTGATCGGACGCGAGATCGCCACGATGTCGCCGCGCCGGCGCGCGATCGCGATCGCGGTCCCTTCGGGCAGCCGGACGCGCTCGCGAGGACGCGACTCTCGACGGAACGCGCCATCCGCCGCAAGCCACTCGATCTGCTCCTGCTCATCGGATCGCGCAGCCGTCGCGGTGCCCGCATCCGACCACGGCAGAACCACGCGCGGATCGGCGACCTCGATCGCCAGATCGACGGAGCGTCGACTGATCTGCGTGTCCGTCTCGAGCCACGCCCGGCCTCGCGCGCCCGCAAGCGTCTCGCCGCACCGTCCGACCGTCTCCCTGCCCGCCGCCTGCACGACCTGCCGGCATTGCGCGTCCGGTCGCGACGGAGTCAGCGTCACGGGGACCGACCATGCCGAGACGGCCAGAGCGATCGCGAGGAGTGGCATCACAAGGGAGGCGGTACGCGGGTGCAGCAGCAGTCGTATGAACCCTCGTGACAGGCCAGCACCCACGGGTCGTAGACGACCTGCTGAAGGCAATAGGATTCCGGCGGGAGTTGAGTATCGGTCTGGCACACGCCACCACCTGCCGCGAATCCGCATCGCGCCCGGCAGTGTCGAAAATATCCATAGACCGGGCTGCAGTCGGGGCAGGGGTCCGCCTCCGCGACGGACGGCGCGAACGTAGCGAGCATCAGGATCAGGATGGCGACTCGTCTCATGGCTTGTCCTTTCCGCCAGGGGCATTGGATTTCAACTCGGCGCGGATCGTCGTGACCGCACCCTTCTCGACGGCGGCTCGGTCGTTGTCGAGCGTCATGCCGGCGACGTCGATGGTGTAATCGCCGGGCGGGACCGAATACCAGACTGCATAGATCCGCTGTTGCACGATCTTCAGCGCATCGGCCCGCAGCGCGACTCCGGGACGTCGCAGCGTCACCGTCGTATCGGCGGTCCGGCCGCGGTGCGGCTGGTCGAGCAGCGCCAGGATCGCTCCGTGTTCTTTGAGCGGCGCAGGGGCGAAGCGATAGCGCTCGCCCGCCTTGAGCGTCACGAGCGGTGCAAGCGTCATCGCACGGCCGTCCGCTCCGAAGGTCCCGACGATCTGCATCCCCGCGGGCATGAGCACGCCGTTCGACGCCTGCTCGCGCGCCGCGACGCGTCGCTCGAAGGTAACGTTGTCGTGGGACAGGGAGACCATCCGGACGGTTCCGCCTGCAGGGAAGTCGCGCGCGTCGACCACGATCGTGGCCGCGTCGACCATCGGGATGCGCGAGTTCAGTTCGTTCTTTGCCGGAGGCGCCGGAACCATCACCACGGTCCACATTGGACTGATCCGATTCTTCCCCTCCAGCCAGACGATATGGTCGCCCGGCTCCGGCATGAACCACTCGCCGCAGGGGTACCGCGACTCAGGCGTCTTGTAATCGGCCTTCAGAAAATGGACCGTGCATCCGTCGAGAATCCCATCGTCCGGCACGATCCGCGCGCCACGCGATTGCGCCAATACCGTAGAGACGGAAAGCGTCATTGCCAGAACAACGGACAAACGCATAGGAGGAGGATAGCAATTTTCAATTTGCTGTTCATCCCTCAGCGCCCGTCATTCGTCCCAAACCGCGATCCGAACCACCGCGAATCGCCCACGATCGAACCCATGAACCTTCTTCTCGCGATTCTCATCGTCGCCAACCAGGGTGCGGGCAGCATTTCGTTCATTGATCCGGACGCGGCGAAAGTTGCGAAGACTGTCGTCGCGGGCGTCGGTCCGCACGAAGTCGCGGCGTCGCCCGATGGCAAACGCGTCGCGGTGACGATGTACGGGCGGCAGACGCCGAATCACGAGATCGCGATCGTCGATGCGAAGTCGCAGGAGATCGTGAAGCGCGTGGACCTCTCGCCGAGCGAGCGCGCGCACGGCGTGACATGGCGCAAGGGCGGCGTGTACGTGACGCTCGAACGCGAAGGTGCGGTGGCGCGTGTGAATCCGGACAGTGGGAAAGTTGAGTGGCGTGCGAAGACCGGCGGCGAAGTCGGGCACATGCTCGCCGTCACGCGCGATGAGAAGAAGGTCTACACCGGCAACATCAAGAGCAACGACGTTTCCGTGATCCGCGTTGGCGAGGATGCCGCGTACGTGAAGATCAACGTCGGCGCGGGTCCGGAAGGCATCGCGTTGTCGCCGGATGACAAAGAGGTGTGGGCCGCGCATCGCATGGGGGGCGGCATCTCGATCATCGACACGGCGAAGGATCAGGTCGTCGCGACGATTGCGGACGACGTCTACTCCGCGCGTGTGACCTTCACGCCCGACGGGAAGAAAGTGCTCGCGTACGACATGGCCTCGCGCTCCGTCGTGATCTTCGATCGCGCCGCGCGCAAGGAGATCGGACGCGTGACGTTCGAGGATGGCGTGCCGGTGTCGGGACTCGTCGTCGATGCGAAGCACGCGTACATCACGCGCTATCAACCCGACGCACTCGTCGAGCTCGACCTGGAGACATTGAAACTCGGGCGGGCGATCGCGACGGAGGCGATGCCGGATGGGATGACGTTGGTGAAGTGATTACACTCGCCGCGTGCGTCGCGTTCTCGTTCTGCTCCTCATCTCCTTCTCCGCGATCGCGCAGGATCGCGTCGACGCGCTGATCGCGCAGATGACGCTCGAGGAGAAGCTCGGCCAACTCTCGCAGTTCGTCCCGGATCAGCCGCAGTTCGAGCCCGCGTTGCAGAAGGGGCTCGTCGGCTCGCTG
>DASVNL010000684.1:0-12833 GCA_036383875.1 Thermoanaerobaculia bacterium | reverse complement strand
AAGCGGCGCAAGCGTGTCGAATCCCGGCGGTTCGAGATCGGCAGTCAGACGTCCCGCCTTCGGAACGCCATTCATGTGACCCCACGCCGCGAGCGCTTCGAGCGTAGCCGCCACGCGACGCGTCGCATCCGCCGACGCGGCTTGTCCGCCCTCTTCGAGAATCGCCGACGCCTTCTTCAGCAGTGCCTGCGTCATCTCCTTCTTCTCGTCGATGAGCGCGCGCACGTCGGCGTTCTTCAGTTGTCCGGTCTGCGCCTTGCGAACGCGCTCGCCGACCGTGAGCAATCGCTCGATCGCCTTCGCATCCTGCCAATAGAGTTGATTCACCGCCCACGCCGGCGCCGACGGTTTGATGAGCGTCTTCACGCGCTCCGCGTCGAGCGTCCTCCCGTCTTTCTTCAACGTCTTCGCGAGCGCATTGCGAGCCTCGGTGAACTCGGCGAGTGAACGTTGAAAGAGCGCGTCGATCTCGGCATCGATGTCCGACCCGCGGCTAGCCATTCTTCGTCGCCTCCTGCAGCGTTTCGAGAAATCCTCGCATGGCCGGAGTCATCGAACGGTCTTTGTGCCAGACGACGTGCGTCGCCATGCTCACATCGGGACCGCGCCACGCGAGGACGCGCAATGCGCCGCTGCGAATCTCTGACGCGACGACGATCTCGGGTAGGAGCGCGATGCCCATGCCGAGGGTTGCGCATTGCTTGATTGCTTCGACGCTGGCGAACTCGCCGACGCTGTGCGGCTTGACCCCGCGCGTACTGAGCACGCGTTCGAATTTCTTTCGATACGCACAGCCCTCTTCCGTCAGCAACAAATGTTGCTCGGCGAGATCGCGCGGACGGACGGTCGCACGTTCGACGAGCGGATGCTCGGGCGCTGCGACCAGCACGATGCGCTCGGCGCCGATGCGACGCGAGCCGAGCGTTTTCTCCGCGACGCTGTCCGCGATCCGGATGGCAAGATCGAACTCGCCGTTCTGCAGCGGCGCGGCAAGCGGCCAGTCGACGTACGGACGCAGCATCAACGTCACGTGCGGATGGTGCTGACGGAAGCGGCGCAGCGCGCGCGGCAAGCGATACGTGAGGATGCTCTCCGGCGCGCCGATGCGCAGCGGGCCCGCCGGCGCGTCGCCGAATTGAATCGTTCTCCGACCTTCGTCCACAGTCGCGAGGACGCGCATCGCGTACGGAAGAAATCGCGTCCCGGCATCCGTCAACACGAGGCGTCGCGGGTAGCGATCGAACAACGGCGCGCCGAGCTCCTCTTCGAGATGCCGCACGTGCGACGTCACGTTCGACTGCACGGTGTGAAGCCGCTCCGCCGTCCGCGTGAAGTTCAACTCCTCGGCGAGGGCGACGAAAATCTGCAACTGGCGCATTTCCATACGATCTGAAATCGAGATTGTAGCAATGCGCGCGATCTATTGGACAGCTTGCGCATTGGGAGGCAGACTCGCCGCATGAATGTCCGAACCGACTGGTCCATTGAATGGGATGCCATCCATGACGCCGTGTACTTCGACACCGCCGCGCACGCCGTCATGCCGCGCGTCGCGACGACCGCCGTCGCCTCGGCCGTGGAAGCGAACCGGCAGCCGCACCGCATCGACGACGTCACGTTCTTCGATGTCGCCGACGGACTGCGTTCCACGCTAGCGAATTTGATCGGCGGCAGCGCGCACGAAATCGCGCTGACCACCGGGGCGAGCACGGGGCTGCAGGTGCTCGCGCAGCATCTCGAGTGGGCGCCCGGCGACGAGATCGTCATCGCGGGCGGCGATTTCCCGCTGCAGTACGCGGTGTGGAAGCCGATGGAGGAACGCGCCGGCGCGCGGCTGAAGGTCATCCCGCCGCGCAACGGTTTGCTCGTCGCCCACGATGTCGTCGCGGCGATCACCGATCGCACGCGCGTCGTGTCGCTGGGCCATGCGCGCTTCGACACGGGCGCGCTGCTCGACTGCGAGCCCATCGCCGCGGCATGCCGCGCACACAAAGCGTGGTTCGCGCTCGACGTCAGCCAGTCGTGCGGCGGCGTGCCGATCGATGTCGCCGAGCTCGGCGCCGACGTCGTCGTGGGCGCCGGTTACAAGTGGCTCCTCGCGCCGTACGGCACTGGTTTCATGTGGATCAAGGACTCGCGGCTCGACGAACTGCTGCCCGGACCGTTCTATTGGACTGGACAGAGCGTCGACGACTTCGCGTCGTTGGAGTTCAACCATCCGGCGCCCGCGCGCGACGCGAAGCGCTTCGACGCTGCAGAGTCCGCAACACTCTTCAATCTCAGCCTCGCTGCTTTCCGCGCATCGGTCGACTTAGTCGCGCGAATCGGACCGGAGACAGTGCTGCGTCACGGCCAGGATCTCATCGACATCCTGTTCACACAGTTGCCGCCGCATTGTGTGCCCTTCAGTCCGATCAACCATCATGAACGCGGTCCGTACGGTTCATTCACCGCCGGATCCGCCGATGCCACGGCGGCACTCCACGAGCGATTGCGACAGCTCGGCATCTTCGTCAGTTTGCGGCAGGGAAAAATTCGCGTCGCGCCGCATCTCTTCAATACGCGAGAACAACTCGGAATCCTCATCGAAGCGCTGCACGGGAGAACCCACTAATGGCCACGATCGAAGAACGACTCACCGCATTGAACATCACGCTGCCCGACGCCGCTCCACCCGTCGTCAGCGGCTACACGCCAGTCTTTGCGCCCTACGTCATCAGCGGAAGTCTCGTCTCGATCTCCGGACGCCTCGCGAAGAAAGACGGCGCGGTGTGGAGCGGCAAGCTCGGAGACAACGTCACTGTTCGCGAGGGTCAGGACGCCGCACGCGGCGTGGCGATCGAGTTGCTCGCAACGCTGCGCGACGCAGCGGGAAGTCTCGACCGCGTGAAGCAGATCGTTCGCCTGATGGTGCTGGTCAACGGCACCAATGAATTCACGGAACCGCACGCTGTCGCGAACGGCGCGTCCGAATTGTTCGTGCAGCTCTTCGGCGAACAAGGCCGGCACGCACGAACCGCCATGACCGCCGCACAACTTCCGTTCGGCGCATGCGTGGAAATCGAAATGCTCGCGGAACTCAGCTAGCGGCTTTGACGTCGTCTCGCTCTGACGAGCAACAGCGCCACGAAGACCAACAGCACGACCAGCGCTCCGACGATGAGTGCTCGTCGTGTGATCGATGTCGACACGGGCTGCAAACCGTCGCCGGTCAGCACGAACGCGGCCCAATAGTGCGGATGATTGAGAGGTGCTCCGCTCTTGCGAAATCGCAGTTTCGCGAGGCGGAGCGCTTCCGCGCGTGAGCGGCCGCGTTGGAGGTGATGGTAGAAAACCTTCATGAATGCGGCGGTCGTTTCATCGGGGACGCGCCACAGCGTCGTGACGGTGCTTCGTGCGCCGGCGGCGAGAAATGCGCGGCTGAAACTCTCGATGCCTTCGCCTGGAAGCATGCGTCCGCGTTCGGTGTCGCAGGCGCTCAGCACCGCGAGCTCCACGTTGGTCAGCGGGAGCTCGTACGCTTCCTTCAAAAACAGATACGTCGCCGCGCCGCCCGGTTTGTCGGCGGAAAACAAAATGCGTGACTGCTCGATCGCACCCGGATCGACGAACGCGTGACTCGCGATGTGAAGCAGCGGCGCGTCGCTGCGTTCGAGTAAGTGTTGCTTGCGATTGTTTTCGCCGAGGTAGAGGAGCGAGGTTCCGCCGAGCTCGGAGGCGATTGCCCGCACTTCGTCCGCCGACGCAGGAAGCCGGCCGCGCACGGTCTCGAGTGTTGCCGAGCCGAAGACCGGATCGCCGAACCCGCGGAATCGCAACGCCGACGGTGACGCGAAACGCTGCGACGCGCGCGCGGGTCGCAGCAGCAGCGCGGCCGTGGGCATGTACGTGATGTCGCGATGTTCGATCAAGCCATCGAGGATTTCGAACGGGATCGCGGCAAGCACACCGTCCGTGACGATCACGACATGCGACGCGTCGGGCAGCGACGGCAAGAGCTGCTTGCCGATCTTCACCGCTGACGATTCCCACGGCTCTTCACGCGACAACGCATCGGCAAGCACGCGGATCTCCGCGGCGTCGACCATGATCGGACGCACATGCGCAGAATCGTTCGTCACGACGACGGCCACGGCGCCATGCGACGAAACCCAGTAGTCGAGCAGCAGCGCGTCCGTTGGCAACGCGCGCTGAATCGATTGCAAGTCGACGTGCGATTGCAGGCCGAGGCGGTCGCGCCAGCCGCGGGAGTGACCGCGCTCGATCAATTCGAAGATCTCCTCGACCTTCGCGCCGCGTTTCAGACGCAATGCGATGAGCGCGTCGAACACCTCGCGCTTGTCGTTGAAGAAATCCGACTTGAGCGAAGGGACGCGAATCGAATCGCGAATTGTCTCGATCACAGTGACGGTTTTGCGCAGGTGTTCCGTCGCGGCGGCTTCGTCGCCCAGGAGCGTTTCGCAGCGCGCGAGACCATAGAGCGCCTTCCACTGATCCTCGATCGTTTCGAGCTTCACGGCTGCGTCGTACGCCGCACGAAAATCGCGTGACGCGTCGGCGGCGCGGCCAAGTCGCAATTGCGTTTCCGCGCCGTAGAGTTGCGCCTGAAGTGCCTCGCGCGCGTTCCCCGCTTCGGTCGCTCGCGTGAATGCTTCGACGAACGTCGTGCGCGCTTCGTCGAGACGGCGCAAGTCGAGCGCGAGCACGATGCCGCGATTCTTCAACACGCCGAGCTCGCCGTCGACGTGCTGATCGCGTGCGAAGATCGCACGCGCGCGATCGTAGGCATCGAGCGCTTTGTACGGATCGCCCATCCGCCGGTACAACACCCCGACGTTCGCCAGCATCTGCGCATGCTCCTCGGGCAACACATCGCTCGTATCCGTCAACGCCTCCCGATACGCGGCCAGCGCCTGCGGATATCGACCGAGACGTTGATCGAGCGTCGCGCGATTCGCGAGCAGAATGCGTCGTCGTCGCGGCGCCCATTCTTCCGAGCGATGCTCGCCGAGGACGCGCTCGACGGCGGCGTAGTTCTCCGCGGCGTCGGCGTACCGTCCGGTGAAGAAGTCGACGCTCGCGAGATTCATCCTCTCTTCCACGATGCCTTCGAAATCCTTCGCCGCGGTCGCGACTGTCAGCGCCTTCTCGAACGACGCGCGTGCCGCGGGATAACGACCAGCGTAGAGCTGCGCGAGTCCAGCCTGATTCAGCGACGCCGCCTGACCGATCGCATCGCCGTGTGAGGCATAGAGCTGCGCCGCAGCGAGCGCGTCGCGAACCGCCGCATCGTAATCACCGCCGTCGGTTTCTTCGGCCGCGCGCGTCAGCAGTTCGTCGCCGGTTTGTGCGGCGAGGGGAACCGTGAGCGCGAGAAAAATCAGCGCCCCTCGAAGATTTTTGTTCCACGCGCCGCCTCGGCGTTGTCTCAACAGGGCAAGTACGAAGAACATGCGAGGCCTTCACTATACTGACTTCAATGACCCCGACTCCGGACGAGATCGAACGGCTCTTCGCGAGCTATTACGAGCGGGTCGGACGTTGGTGCTACCGGTTCACCGGCGATCGCGAATCGGCGGCGGATCTGGCGCAGGAAGTCTTTCTGAAGGCGCATCGCCACTTCGATTCCTTTCGCGGCGGCTCACAGTTCGGGACGTGGCTGTACAGCATCGTGCGCAACGAGGCGATCAATCGCGCGAAGCGACGCGAGTTGCCAACGGAGCCGGCGGACGAGTTGATCGAAGTGCCGGCGCTGGAGCCCGATCCGGAGGAGCTCGCGACGCAGCAGAGCAGCTCGCGCCGGCTGCATCGGTTTCTCAACGAGACGCTCGACGAGACGGAGCGGACCGTCTTCACATTGCACTACGGAGACGACGTGCCACTCGACGCGATCACGGGGATGCTGCGATTGCAGAACGCGAGCGGCGCGAAGGCGTACATCGTCAGCGCGAAACGCAAACTGACGCGGGCGGCAGAGAAATTGTTTCGCCGAGGAGAGACGCTGTGAGCGATGAATGGCGTAATGCGCTCGCGCCGACGCCGGAGTGCATCGACCTCGCGCGGCTCGGCGACGAACTGAGTGCAGCAGAACGCGCGCATGTCGACGCTTGCGTGCGATGCCAGACTGAGCTCGCGTTGTTCCGCGAGGTGATGCGCGAAGAAAGCTCGCCCGAGTCGCAGTGGATTGCGGACCAGCTTCAGCGACGCAACAACAACGTCGTGCCGTTCGCGCCGAGAGTGTGGCGCGCGTTGTATGCGGTTGCCGCGGTGCTGGTTGTCGTCATCGGCATCGGCGCATGGATGCAGATGCGCGAGCCGTCGATCGACATCACTGGAACATCCGGCACGTACCGCAGCGCTCGCCTCGATGTCGTTGCGCCGCGCGGCGAGATCGCACAGGCACCGAATGAACTTCGCTGGAAAACTGTTCCAAACGCGACGCGGTATCAGGTCGTCATTCGCGAAATCGATGCGACCGTGCTGTGGCGTGGCGAGACGACGACGACGCAAGTCGTCCTGCCGCCGGATGTCGTCGCGCAGTTTGCCCCGGGAAAAGGCCTGGAGTGGGATGTTCGGGCGTTTCGCGGAAATGAAGTTCTCGCCAGTTCTGAAACGCAGTCCGTTCGGGTGACCCCATGAATCGACATCTCCTCACCGCAGTGACGTTCGTCGTTGCGCTCGCCGCGCAGGCGGATGGTCCCGGCCTCTCGCTTCGCATCGCCGATGAAACCGCACCCGCAGGGAGCATCGTCCAGATCAAGATCGAAGTCACCGAGCCGAAGCCGATTTCGACCGGGCGCGGCAAGATCAAAGTGCGCGGCGTCACGACGGTCGCCGGCATCGTGCTGATGAACGAAGGGCAGGACACGTACGGCGTCGCGATGGTCGACGGCGACGAGCTGTCGTTCGACATCACCTCCCCCTCGAGCGTCTTCGGCACGCCGGCCGACTATCCGATCGTCGGCATCGCAGGCACGGTCGCGTCGAACGCATCCAACGGCTCGACCTTCTCACTCACCTTCGATCCCGCGGGACTCGGCTTCCACGATCCGAACGGCGCCACGTATCCGACCGAGATTCAGAACGGCCAGCTCACCGTGACGTCCGGCGCGATCGCGATCGGCAACGTCTCGCCCGGCAGCGCGATCGTTCCGGCCGGCGGCGTCGTGCGCATCAGCGGCGCGAACTTCACGCCGAACACGCGCCTGCAACTCAACGAAGTCGCCATTGCAGAGCAGCGCTTCATCAACAGCGGACGGATCGACGTCGTGCTCGCGCAATCGGCGCGGATGCACGGCATGCGCATCCGCGCGCGAAACGAAGGGAAGAACGGCGAGCTGCGTTCGGAGTCCGAGTACTTCTCGTACGAGCGCACGACTGCGATCGGATCGAGCAACGACGCGATCCTCGCGAAGACGGTTCCGCTGTTCGCGCCCGCGGCGTACATCGACGCGACCGTGAACTTCCCGCGACGCGCGGGCGGAAAGCATCGCGCGGTCGGTCCGTCGCGCGGAACGGGCGCGGGCAACTCGCGCTTCGGCATCGCGTTGCAAAACCTCCAATCGTCCACGGCCACCGTGTCCATCGAGCTGCTCGATTTCGCAGGCCGCCCGTTTGCCGTGAACACCGTGACCATTGGTTCCGATCAACATTACGTTCGTGAAGTCGAAGAGCTCTTCGGCCTCGTCGCAACTCCGCGCGCGTTCCGCGTGCGAAGCAACATCCCGATCCACGTACTCGGCCTGACCGCCGATCCTGCTACCGGCACCGCTGCAGCGCTGCCGCCGCTCTAGTCACTCATCGCGGGCCGCCCTCTTGTGCACTGTGTGCCGGAGGTCTGCCCACTCACCAGGAGGAATCATGAAACGGGCTTTATTCGGCGCACTACTCTGGATTGCAACCCTGTCGTCGCTCGCCTCGACACGCATCATCCCCGTCGCGGGTCACATCCCCGGCGCGAACAACACGGCGTGGACCACCGACGTCAGCGTGCGCAACAACACGAACGCCGCGATGAACGTCGACCTCGTGTTCCGCGCGGACGGCCTCACGCGCACGCGCTCCATCACGCTCGCTGCAGGATCATCGACGCTGCTCGACGACGCCGTCGCGCCGTCGAAGTTTGCGGGAAGCAACCCCGCGTCGTGGCTCGGCCAGCTCGAGATCCGCGCGCCGGGCGACATCACCGCGTCCGCGCACATCTTCACGCAAGGAAAAAGCGGCGGCACGTACGGCAGCACGTACGACGGCATCGACCCGTCGGTGCTCTCCACGTCCGGCGCGATTTCGGGTCTCGTGAACAGCGCGAGCTTCCGTTCGAACGTCGCGTTCACGAATCCCGGCGACGCCGCAATCGCGATCAGCTACACGCTGCGCCGCGCCGACGGCAGTGTCGCCGCGAATCGCACGATCGAGCTTGCCGCACACTCGACGCGCCAGCTTTCTCTTTCGCAGGATGTCGCTGCAGCGGATGAAGGTTTGTCGATGTTCTGGTCCGCATCCGGTCGCGCGTACGCGGTCGGCAGCATCATCGACAATCTGTCCGGCGATCCGACCAGCGCGCCCTCGGTCTCGCGCGACACCACGTCGCTCTTCTTTCCCGTCGTCGGCCGCGTCCCTGGCGCGAACGCAACGTTCTGGTCGACGTCCGCGTCGATCACCGGCGTGTCCGGCGTCGACGGCAGCGTGACGTTCGCATACACCGACGCCACCGGCCACACCTTCACCCGCACCGCCCTCCTCCCCGCCCTCGGCAGCATCGCAACTGACGACGTCAACGAATTCGTCGGCGCGCCCGCGGGCACGGGCTCACTGCGCGTCTCGTCGACGGCGCCCGTCGCCGCTGTCGTTCGCACATTCAACACGCTCACCGACGGTTCGACGTTCGGCTCGTCGGTGTTCTCGCAGAACGCTGTCGTGCGCTCGACGAACGTCAGCATCGACGGCGTGCGCCGCGACGACGCGTATCGTTTGAATGTCGCACTCGCGAACGACGCCGCGCAGGCCGCTGAAGGACGTATTCGTCTCTTCGACGAACGCGGCATCGAAGTCGAGGCGCAGCCGTTCGTCGCGCAGCCGGGCAAGTCCGTGCAGATCGCGCTGCCGGGCAGCATCGCGGTCCGCGCAGGCGAGCTTCGCATCGAAACGCAGAACGGCGTCGAAGTCACCGCGATCGCGTCGAACATCGACAACGTGACGGGCGACACGATGCTGCGCGAGTCCGAGCAGGAAACCGAGCGGCAGAGCGAGCTCGAGATCACGATGAGCACGCGCACCGCCGCGATCGGCGTGCCGGTCACGTTTGGGTTGAAGCACGCGAGCAGCGACGTCGCATCCGTGCGCTGGACGTTCGGCGACGGCACGACGGCATCGGGTACGAGCGTCACGCATTCGTACATCACCGCAGGCGAGTTCGACGTCGCGGTGGAGGTGACGCTTGCGGGCGGCGCGATCGTTCGCGATCGCGAAGACCTGCGCATCACGGGCAGCTCGCCGACTCCGCAGACGTCCACGATCGACTTCACGTTCCTCCCCGCCAATCCGCAGCCGGGCGAACAGGTCGTCTTCACCGCGACCGGCTCGACGAACGGCGGATTCTTCAAGTGGAAGTTCCCCGGCGACATCCGTCCGGTCGGCAACACGGTCACGTTCACATTCCCCAACGCCGGATCGTTCCAGGTGGAAGTCGAGATCGAGCACGGCGCGACGCGCACGGAAATCACGCGCACCGTCACCGTCGGCAACGGATCGAATCCGAACAATCCAAACAATCCGGGCGCAGGTCCGTTGAACTTCACGTTCTCGCCAACGACTCCGCAGGCCGGACAGGAAGTCACGTTCACCGCGACTGGCGAAACCGGCGGTGGCAGCTACAAGTGGAAGTTCCCGGGCAACGTCCGCAAGTTCGGCAGCGTGGCGACGTTCACGTTTGCCGCGAACGGCTCGTACGAAGTCGAAGTCGAGATCGAACACGGATCGATCGTCGCGGAGATCACCAAGATCGTGACCGTCGGCGGCGGATCGAATCCGAACAACCCGAACAATCCGGGCGCCGGCCCGCTGAACTTCACGTTCTCACCGACGACGCCGCAAGCCGGACAGGAAGTCACGTTCACCGCGAGCGGCGATACCGGCGGCGGCAGCTACAAGTGGAAGTTTCCGGGCAACGTCCGCAAGTTCGGCAGCGTGGTGACGTTCACGTTCGCATCGACCGGTTCGTATGAAGTCGAGCTCGAAATCGAACATGGCTCCATCACGTCGGAGATCACGAAGGTCGTGACGGTCGGCGGCGGCAACTCGGGGAATCCGAACAATCCCGGCGCCGGTCCGCTGAACTTCACCTTCTCGCCGTCGACTCCGCGCGCGGGACAGTCCGTCACGTTCACCGCAACCGGTGACACCGGCGGCGGCTCGTACAAGTGGAAGTTCCCGGGCGACGTCCGCAAGTTCGGCGAGACCGTCACGTTCACCTTCGCCTCGGCTGGCTCCTACAAGGTCGAAGTGGAAATCGAGCACGGTTCCATCGACGCTGAAGTGGAGAAGACCATCACGGTTTCCCCGTAGTCTGTCTCGATGTCAGGCGCCTGCGTTGCGGGCGCCTGACGTTTTTCACGACGTGACGCGCCAGCCGGAGAGCAGCGGCACGGTCGCGCACGCGGGTCCGCCATCACGGCCAGTGCCTGCGATCTGCGCTTCGATCACCGCGCCCGATTTCGCGAGCGCGCGTTCGATCAGCGACGCGTCGACGGTCATGAGCGACACCTTCGCTCGGCGATCCCACGGCGACTCGAATTGCCCCGCGTGCTTGCCCGAGTTCACGTAGACGAAGCGGCTCGCGGGCGGACCTTGCGCGAACGGCCCGAGAAGTCGCGGAGGTCCGCCGGCAGCATTCGGCTCGACGCGGAGTGTGAAGTCGAACGTGATCGCGCTCGCGGTTTCGTTCGACGGTTCCACCAACTCCGATCGTCCGCGTTGCATGCGAAACACCACGCCTCGCGGTGGATCGAGAACCGTGATGCGAAACGCGACGTCCATCACCGGCCTTGCTGACTCACGCCTGCAATGCTCTCACCTCAATGCTCCCCGCGCGTTCGCGAACTTCGAACGTGCGCGCGGGAAACGTCGCGGGCCCGCGGTCGACGCGTCCGTCCTCGATGCAGAATCGCGAGCCGTGCCACGGACACTGAACGGTGTTTCCGTCGAGCTTTCCTTCCGACAGCGGGCCGCCGAGGTGCGTGCACGTCTCCGCGATCGCGAAGATGCGGTCGTTGCGGCGAACGAGAAGAATCGCGACGCCTTCAGCCATCACGCGCACCATCGTATTGTCTGCGAGTTCGTCGGAGCGGAGCACCGCAACAAAGCTCTCCGGTTTCCCCGACGTCGGCGCCTCGGTGTGATTGACACCGATCTGCTCACCGAAGGCGAGATGTCCGCCGAGGTAGGCGGCGGCGTTTGCGAGACCGAAGGCCAACAGCGACAGGCCGATTCCGGCCTGCCGCGATCGTCTCCGCGTGCCGAGAGACGCGACGTAGAGCGCGGTCGCGGTCATGTTCAACGTCGCGTGCACGACACCGACTTTCTTGCCGCGTCCGTCCGTCTCAGACCAGTCGGCAAAGCCGGTGATCGCCGAAGCGACCGCACCGGCGAGCCCGACCGAGATCGCGGCTTCGGGGAGACCTGACTTCTTCCCTCGCATCACCTCCGCGACATCGAAGAGAAACGCGAGCGTCCACGCGCCGATCGGCAACGAGACGAGCGCGGGATGCACCGGATGGCCCAGCCACTTGCCGTGCAGCGCATCCTTCACCTCGGATCCAAGAGAGCCAAGCGCTTGGCGAACAACCGGCTGCAGTGTGTCAGCGACTCGACCAATCAGTTCCTGTTCGTCGATCGCGCGAATGATGCGTTCAGTCATGGCAGCCAGCAATGCATATTGCGCACCCCGTCGAACCTACTCTCAGTTGCTGCTCAACGCGCGAAGGAACGCCACGAGTTGCCGCGCTTCCCGATCGCTGAGCCGCAGCGGTTTCAATTCGCTGTGACCGCGCGGAGCTTGCGGTGCGCTGTTGTAGTGCGCGACGACCGCGTCGAGTGTCGCGATCTGGCCGGCGTGCATGTACGGCGCGCGATTCGCGACGCCACGCAGCGACGGGACTTTGTACGCGCGCTCCTGTTCATGCGCGCCGGTCGCGAGAAATTCGAGCTCGGAGCACTGCTTCGGATCCGCGTCGCTCCAGCGGCTGCGGCAATTGAACTCATCCGCGAGAACGTTCTTCGCGCCTTCGAACCGTCCGATGTCCGCGGGCAACGCGGGATTCGACGGCACGCCGGTGTTGTGAAATTCATGGTTGGTGAACAGCGGTCCGTTGTGGCACTGCGTGCAATTCGCCTTGCCGACGAAGAGGCGCAACCCCGCCTCCTCGTCGACCGTGAGAATCCCGCTCGGACCACGACCGGTTTTCTGCAACTCGTCCGCGAACCGATCGAAGCGCGACGGCGTGTATTGAACGTTTCGCTCGAATGCCGCAATGGCTTTTCCGATATTCACGTACACGCGCGTCACGGCCTCGCGATCCGCTTCGGACATTTCCTTCCACGCTTTCGCTGCAGTCGGATCAGTGACCGGACCTGCGTTCAATGGAACGTTCTGCAAATCCGGCAAGGAACCAAAGAGCCGCTCATACGAAGTCCGATATTTCTGCGCGATCACGTGCGCGTATTGAGAACGCGTTCCACCATGTTCCACGGCACTTTCGAGTGGGCCGAGAGCCTGGGACCATTGACTGTCCTTGCGGCCGTCCCAGAAGAGGAACGGACTGTAGGCAGTCCCGGCG
>DASVNL010000683.1:0-5852 GCA_036383875.1 Thermoanaerobaculia bacterium | reverse complement strand
GGCACGAATCGCACTCCATCGAGCCGCTCGCGCGTGACGCGTCCATCGCGACGCTCGATCCTCCACAAGTACTGCGCGTCGGGCGTGCCCACAGGAATGATGCAGCGGCCGCCTTCCGCAAGTTGGTCGATCAGCTCTTCCGGAAGTTCTTCCGGCGCGGCGGCGGAGAGGATTGCGTCGAAAGGCGCGTGCTCGCGGAAGATCTCGACGCCGTTGCCGATGCCGAGGAGGACGTTCGTGATGCCGAGCTCACGGAGACAGCTCGCGGCGCCGGTGGAGAGATCGCGCTCGACTTCCGCGCTGTAGACGATGCGTGCGAGTCGCGCGAGGATCGCGGTCTGATAGCCGGAGCCCGTCCCGATCTCGAGCACACGTTCGTCGCCGCGCAGTTCGAGCATCTCCGTCATCCGCGCGACGATGAACGGCTGCGAGATCGTCTGTCCGCGGTCGAGAGGCAGCGGCGTGTCGTCGTACGCGGAGGCGCGAAGGTTCATCGGCACGAACAGCTCGCGCGACACCGAGCGCAGCGCCTCGATCACACGCGGATCGCGGACTCCGCGCGCGAGGATCTGCTCGCGAATCATTCGTTCGTTGAGGATTCCCACGGACCCTCCGATTACAAGTCGCGCGCCGCCCGTGAAAAACATTGCTTTCCATCGGCTGGGTTCGCGCGTATTATTTTGAGCATGATCAAGCGCTGCCAATGGTAGCGTTTGCTTAGCGAAATCAACAATTTAACTGGAATTCGAAACCAGCACTGTTGTTTCGTGACGTGACAATCAGCGATCGCAACGACAAAGGCAAACCTCCGGCAACGGAGGGACGCAAAGCTAACGGGTCTCATGGAGACGGCTGGGCTACCGAACGTGATCGAAGCCAGTGACGCAACGGTAAGACCGCGGCATCATTTGCTTTGAGAACCCCATCAGGGCCGTCCGGGCGTACACAAACGCGATCGCACGGAGGCTCTGATGCGCATCGCAAAGTTCGCCGTCACGCTGTTCGCCGTCACCACGTTTGCCGTGAGCAGCCATGCCGCGACGTACTTCGTCGCCACCAACGGGAACGACGCCAATACCGGCACGCTCGCAGCCCCCTTCCGCACGATCACCAAAGCCTCCGGCGTGACCAAAGCCGGCGACATCGTGGAAGTCCGCGGCGGCGTCTACAGCGAGCTCGTCAAGATCAGCGCGAAAGGCACCTCCGCCGCGCCGATCATCTTCCGCTCGTACGCCAACGAAACCGCGATCATCGACGGCAGCGCCACCGCCGTCGACTCGAATCTCGTGACCATCGCCAACGCGACGTACGTCGAGTTCTCGAAGTTCGAAGTGCGCAACGCGAAGCGCGCCGGCATCTGCGGCTACCCCGCGAACAACGTGAAGATCACGAACAACGCGATCCATCACTCGGAGCGCAACGGCATCTACCTCGGCAGCACGAGCACCGACGTCACCATCGAAGGCAACGCTGTCTACAACAACGTGCTCCACAACCAGTACCACACCATGACCGGCGGCTGGGGCCAGGCCATCGGCGTCAGCAACTCGCCGCGCACGACCATCCGCAGCAACCGCGTCTATGAGAACGACGGCGAAGGCATCGTGATCCTCATCGGCGACGACGGCCTGATCGAGAAGAACGAAGTCCGCGACAACTTCAGCGTCGGCATCTATCTCGACAACGCGCAGAACACGAAGGTCAACGCGAACTTCATCTACAGCACGGGCAACACGCGTTACTACCGCAGCAGCCACCCGGCCTCGGGCATCGCGACCGCGAACGAGACGTACGCGACGCAGAACCCGCTCGACGGTCTGACGATCACGAACAACATCGTCGTGAATTCGAAGTACGGCTTCTACTACAGCAACGAAGAATTCGGCGGCGGGCTCAAGAACAGCCTGATCGCGAACAACACGTTTCACAAAGCCACGCAGGCGATGATCTGGCTGGCCGCGGCCGCGCACACCGGCACGACCGTCGAGAACAACATCTTCTCGCAGACCGGCGCGACGATGACCAACGTCGCCGGCACGGGCGTCACGTATCGCGCGAACAACTGGTACGGCGGCACGCCGGGAGCGGCATCAGGCGCGGGCGACGCGATCGGCGATCCGCGCTTCGTCAATGCAGCCGGCCTTTCCGCGAACGACTATCGCATCGCCCTTGGCTCGATGGCCGCCGGCCGCGGTGTCACGCTCAACTCGCTGCTCTCCACTGATTACTTCGGCGCCGCACGCGGCCTGACGTTCGACATCGGTGCGCACCAGTTCACCAACAGCGCCGCCGCCGTGACGGACGCGACCGCGCCGTCTGCGCCGTCGAGCCTCAACGCCACTGTGGCCTCATCGACGTCCATCAAGCTCACGTGGAACTCTGCGACCGACAACGTCGGCGTCAGCGGCTATCGCATTTATCGCCGCGGCGCGCTCGTCGCGACCGTGACCACGCCGACGTGGACCGACACGAATCTCATCGAAGGCAATTCGTATTCGTATCAGGTCTTCGCCATCGACGCGGCGGGCAATGTGTCGGCGGGCTCGGAACTAGTGAGCATTTCGCCTGCGGGCTCGACCGCACCGAAAAAATCGCGCTCCGTGAAGCACTGACCCTTCTACTTCACGCGCCACTCCCGCTCTGTTCACAGTCTGTTCACGAGTGGCCACGCTCTTGCACTTCCGGCGTTTCCGAGAGGCAGTAATGCAGTTCACATCTCGGAACGCCCATGACCTCATATCACTACGACTACGAACACCCCCGTGCGCGGGGAGCAGTGCCGCAGTCACGGCCGAAAAACGATCAGAGCGAACTGCCCAAAGCCCGCGGCATCGTCTTCAGTGACGACGCGGGCCTCGGCGCCTATTACTACGACCTCTGGACTCGCCGGCCGATCGCCGCGCGCATCAAACGCACGATCGACCTTCTCGGCGCCGCCTTCGGCATTGCCCTTCTCTCTCCCGTCTTCCTCGTCATCATCGCGCTCGTCAAGTGGACGAGCCCCGGTCCGATCATCTTCCGGCAACGCCGCATCGGATTCCGCTGCAATCCGTTCGACATGTACAAGTTCCGCACAATGGTCGACGGCGCGCACCTCAAAGAGAAGGACTTGGCCGAACAATCGGGCGGATCGTTCCTGAAATTGAAGAAGGATCCGCGCATTACGACCGTTGGCGCGTTTCTCCGTAAGTACAGCCTCGACGAGCTCCCGCAGCTCTTCAATGTGCTCGAAGGCTCGATGAGCCTGGTTGGACCACGACCTCTATTAATGTCCGACCTGCACAAGCTCCCGCGCCGCAGCGCTCTGCGCCGATTCTCCATGCTGCCCGGCTGTACCGGACTGTGGCAGGTGAGCGGCCGCAGCAATTGCACCGAGCGCAAGCGCATGATCCTCGATCGTCAATACGTCGACCGCTGGAGCCTCGGGCTCGATTTTCAAATTCTTCTCAAGACGATCGAGGTGGTCGTCAAGGGGCAGGACGCAGTTTGAAAAAGAAGACAGCAACCGACATGGACCATGCTGCACTAACACCCACCAACACGGTGGCGCTCGCCGCTCCCATTGAAACGCAGGCCGCACCACAACCCGAGCGCACCATCACGAGTCGCATCACCGATCGCCTCACGGTGCATTGGCGCATCATTGCAGCAGTCGCACTCTCGACCGCGCTTCTGGCGTGGCTCTTCTCCGCATTACAGCCCAGACGCTACAGTGCGTCCGCCATCATCGCCGTCTCACCCACTGTGGACGGACTCAGTGCGACCGACGTCATGCGCGGCGTCGACACGCTCGAGCGTCGCACGCTCGTCGCCTCGGTCGCCGCACTCGCGACGACGCCACTGACGCGACGCGAAGCCCTCGGCGCGCACAATCACAATTACGACATCGACGCGGTCGTCCTGCCGAACACGAATCTGCTGCGCGTCAATGTCGAAGGCGAAGACGCGCGCACTGCGGCGGACATCGCCAATCGCGTCGGCACGTCACTGGGACCGCAGACGGTGGCGATGTTCAAGTTCTATCGCGTCACGACGGTCTCCGCCGCGACGACCCCGGCCAAGCCGATCTTCCCGCGCGTCGGACGCACAGTGCTCGCCGGTCTGTTCCTCGGCCTCGTCCTCGGCGCCCTCGTCGCGTACACCATCGACTCCCGACGCCCGCACTTGCGGTGACGCAGTACGCCTGTTCGTCCTCGGGCTCACAACGACTATGAACGCACTGAACCGACGGCGGTTGCTGGACTGTGGCATCGGCTTCAACGCCGTGGTCATGGTCACCGGCTTCGCCATGCTCGCCGGCGGCGATCCGCTCATCGCCTGCGCCTGCTTCATCGGCGCAGTCGGATTCTCCGTCTGGACGCGCGGCCTCGTCGCCGGCGTCGCCGCGACACTCGCCTCGCTCCTCATGATGCGCTTCGTCTCGAACGTCGACGTGCGCAGCATGATCGTCTTCACGCTCGCCGCGACTGCGATCTGCGCCGCGTTCGAGTTCATCCGCCGGCACACGCCGCGGTCCGACGATACCGAGCTGCTCCCTCAGGAACCGATCCTGCGCTGGCTCTCCCTCGGCGCACTGCCGCTGCTCGCGCTCATCATCTATACGAACGTCTCCGACGTCGCGATGCGCAACCTGCCCGTGCCGTCGCTGCTGCAGCCGGTCATATTCATCCTCGCCGCCGCCGTCTGGCACTACCGCAAACCGCTCGGCGCCGGCGCGATCATCACGCAGCCGCTCGCACTCGCACTCGCTGCCTATTGCTTCGTCCAGTTCTGCAGCACGATCTGGGCGCCCGACGTGCGACTCGCGGATGAGCGCGTCTTCGACACGCTGAAGAACCTCGCGATGTTCGTCATCGCCGCGTCGCTCGCCGTGTCCTGGCGTGCGCTGCATCGCGTGATCATCGCGCTGACGGTCGCCGCGAGCGCGCTGTCGCTCGTGACGATGGCGCAGACGCTCACGCACGACGACTCGCACGAGCTCTTCGGCTTCGCACGCATCCAGGTCGCGCATCTCTACGCCGGCACATTCGAAGTGCGTCCGGCTGGACCAGTCGGCGATCCGAACTTCTACGCGCAGTTCCTGCTGATGATCGTGCCTCTCGCGCTGTTCGCCGCGTTCGCGGAGCAACGTCCGCGCGTGCGCACGATCCTCTTCGCCGGATCCGCAATCATCGCCGCGGGCACGGTGCTCACCTACTCGCGCGGCGCAATGCTCGCCCTTGCACTCATGACCGCACTGGCGATGCCGGTGCTGAAGCTGCGCATCAAACACATCGCACCGCTCGCGATCGCCGCGCTCATCGGGATCGCGCTGCTACCCGCGGAAGTGACGCGTCGCATGCTGACCATCGAGTCGATCGTGCCCGGCACGTCGATGGAGATCGACTCGTCGATCATCAAACGCAAACTGCTTCTCGGCACCGCGCTTCGAATGTTCGACGATCACCTCGTCGGCGGCGTCGGCGCCGGAAACTTCACGCGCTACTTTCAACGCTACGCGAACGAAACCGGCTCCGCCGCGCCGCAGTACGACGAGCCCGGATCGCGCCAGTTTCCCCACACGCTTTACCTCGAGATCGGCGCGGAAACCGGACTCCTCGGCCTCGCGACATTCGGCGCCGCGATCGCCCTCGCGTATCTCGCGCTGCTTCGCGCGCGTCGCGTGCTCCTCGCACGTGGCGACGCCGCACACGCAGGACTCGCCGCCGGACTCGCAATCGCACTGACCGGCTACCTAATCACGAGTCTCTTTCTGCATGGCGCGTTTCAACGCTACCTCTGGCTGCTGTTCGCACTGATCGCCGCGGCCGCTCGACTCACAACACACGCAGACGAAGTCCGCGACGAGCAAC
>DASVNL010000682.1:0-3178 GCA_036383875.1 Thermoanaerobaculia bacterium | reverse complement strand
CGACGCGCAGATCAAAGAGATCGAAGACGCGGTGAACGATCGGGTGCGCGAGAACCTCGAAGTCACGAAGACGGTGATGCCGATCGAGCAGGCGAAGCAGAGCGGCGCGGTCGCGATGTTCGGCGAGAAGTACAGCGAGCAGGTGCGCATCGTCGCGGCAGGGGACTGGTCGCGCGAATTCTGCGGCGGCTGCCACGTGAATCGCACGGGCGACATCGGTCTGTTCAAGATCACGTCGGACCGTTCTCTCGCAGCAGGTGTTCGCCGCATGGAAGCGGTCACCGGCCGCGGCGCACTCGCGCTCTTCCAGAAGCTCGACGAGACCGCGCACGGGATCGCAGCGTCGGTGAACATCTCGCTCGACGAGTTGCCGTCGTACGTCCGCACGCTGCAGGAAAAGCAGAAGCAGCTCGAGAAGGAACTGAAGGCGCTGAAGGTGCGCGTCGCGACGGGCGGCGGCTCGACGAGCGCGCAATCATCCGACGACTCGATCACGGTCGGCGACATCAAGCTGGTCGCGAAACGCGTCGACGATCTCAGCGGCGGCGATCTCCGCAATTTCGCCGACGAGCTGCGCTCGAAGTTGAAGAGCGGGGTCGTGGTCCTCGGCAGCGCAACCGACGGCAAGGTCACACTGCTGACGGCGGTGACAAAAGATCTGCTCGACCGCGTGCAAGCAAACACGCTGATCGCGAAGCTCGCCCCAATCGTCGGCGGCAAGGGCGGCGGCAAGCCCGATCTCGCCCAAGCCGGCGGCAAAGACGCCGACCGCCTCAACGAGGCTCTGTCACTTGCGCCTTCTGCGTTGCGCGAGATTCTCGGCTGACGAAAGACGACAAGGGCGCCTCCGGCGGGCGGGCACGGCCCGCCTCGCTGGTTGTTCCTTCTAACGTGTTCATGCGAGATTCGCGCGTGCGGCAAGTCACGCGTTAGCAGGGACAACCAGCGAGGCGGGCCGTGCCCGCCCGCCGGAGGCGCTCCCAGTCGGTTCTCGTCGGTCGCGTATCCCCGTGCTAACCTAGAATGCACAAGTCCCAGGGCGGTGTGGAGGCGAACCATGGTGAGACAGAGGATTCCGGTCATCCTCGCTGTGCTACTTCTGGTGGGTGCGGTTACCGCGCAGGCGCAGACCGCGCTGACCACCATCAATGGCAGCCCATTGAAGATCAATGTTGGCGCCGACGGGTCGTTCCAGGTCTACAACACTGCAGTGCCGGGCGTCGGGCAGATCTTTCCGACCAACGCGACACTCGCCGACATGGGCGTCTTCGCGTGGATCGACGGCATCCTCTATGCGCCGAACTTCGGCGGGCATGGCGGAACCGCGACCGCAAACCTCGGCACCTACACCGCGTGGAAGCCGCTCCAGCTCACCCAGACACCCCTGGGACTCGGCACCGTCGAGTCGCCCTATGTCGTCTCCACGACCTTGGGTGCGGGCGAGACCGACGTGCGCGTCAACGTGACCGTGACCTACGTGCGCGGCAACAACTTCTTCCGCGTGCGCAAACACGTCTACTCGACCACGAACTCACTGCATGACGTCGACGTCCACTTCGGCGCCGACATCTATCTGGCCTCGTCCGACAACGGCGTCTTCCTCTCCGTGCCGGAACTCGCGGCCGTCGGTGGCCGCACGTGCGACGGCGTCACCACGCCGTACAACATTCTCCTGATCCCAGTGACCAACGCGAGCCGCTACACCACGGCGCACTACTCCGAAGTCTGGTCGCAGATCAAAGCGAATAACCTCGACAACAACACCGAGCCCACCTCGTGCGTCGACAATGGCGCAGCCATTCAGTGGAACAACATCATGAGCGGCGGATCGACGTCCGTTGCGGTCGACACCGCGGTCTCCTTCGGTGCGATCCCGTCGGCGGCCAACTTCCATGGATTCTTTATCGACGTCGAGCCCGACACCCTCGAGATGGTGCCGGGTGAATCGCGGACGCTGACCATCACCTCGAAGGCCAATGCGGAGCTCGAGTTCAATTCCGCGATTGCGTTCGCGGCGGCCAACCTGCCGCCGGGCATGAGCATCGCGTTCCACCAGGACACGATCCCTGCGCCGGGCAACGGCACCATCACCGCAACCTTGTCCGTCGGCAACGAGATCTTCCCGCAGACCTACCAGAACATCGGCATCTTCGGCAGCGGCGGCAACGAAACGCGCGGCGCCTTCCTTCGCGTCAGCATCGCCTGCACCCCGCCGTTCATCCTCGGCACGAAGCAACCGCAGACGACGACCGTTCCGCGCGGGACGCGTGCGACCCTGCGCGTGCAGCCCGAAGCTGCGGGCCTGTACACGTATCAGTGGTATCAGGGCTTCGCGCCGCTCGTCGGCAATCCGATCGCGAACTCCAACTCCGCGACCTTCGTGACTCCGCCGGTCAACGAGATCCAGCAGTACTGGGCGCGCGTTTCGAATCCCTGCGGCACGGTCGACAGCCTGACCGCGACCGTCATCCCCACCTTCTAAACCCACCTCGAGAGACCGGGCTGCGATGGAATTCGTAGCTCGGTCTCGCTCTGTTATGGTGCCGCGGTGACTGAGTCCGCGACCCACACCCACGCCTGGGGCACGCAGCCCGAAATGTTCGGCCCCCGCCACGAGCATCGCCTCGGCATGATCGTGCGTGAAGTCGAACAGCTCCCTCCCGGCGCGCGCATCCTCGACGGCGCCGTCGGCCTCGGCCAGCTCGCCGTGCGCATGCAGCAGCGCGGCTATCGCGTGATCGGCATCGACTACGCCTTCGACGCGGCGCTGCACGTCAAGCGCACGTCGTCGATTCCCGCGGTCGTCGGCGACATGACACGCATGCCGTTTCGCGACGGCGCGTTCGACGGCGTCACGACGGGCGAGACGCTCGAGCATCTCGATGGCGACTCCGCGGCTGCGACCGAGATCGGCCGCGTGCTCAACGAAGGCGGCACGTGCATCGCGACCGTCCCCGCGCTGCAAAGCCTGTGGAGTTACTCCGACGATTACTACGAACATCGCCGGCGTTACTCGCGCGCGCAGCTCCTTCGACTCTTCTCGCATCTGCGCGTCGTGAAGGCGAAGTACTGGGGCTTTCCCGTCGTCCTCGTCTACGACACGCTGTTCCTTCTGCCGATGAACAAGCGTCGCGCGCGTCGCGCGGTGAACGAAGACGCGGCGCTGCAATCCGTCGCG
>DASVNL010000681.1:0-2463 GCA_036383875.1 Thermoanaerobaculia bacterium | reverse complement strand
CAACCAACTACGTTCCCCCGCCAACCGCCAACCGCCAACCGCCAACCGCCAACCGCCAACCGCCAACCGAGATAAGCTTCCCCATCATGAAAAACGACGCCACTGAGCTCGCGGTGCTGCACGATCATGAGCTGCTCGCCGATCCGAGGCCGACGGTCGATCGGGAGAAGCTGCAGCATCATCTGCGCGAGGCGCTGCGCCTGCTGCACGTCAACCTCGACGACGAAAACGTGCAGGACACGCCGCGGCGCTGGGCGGAGTCGCTCGTCACGATGACCAGCGGCTACGACTACACCGACATCAAGAAACTGACGACGCTCTTCCGCAAGGCGTGCTCGCAGGCCGATCAGAACTGTCAGAACCTCGTCGTCATCGGCGGGACGTACAAGACGCTCTGCGCGCACCACATCCTGCCGTTCTTCGGGAAGTTCATCATCGGCTACATCCCTGAGAAGATGATCATCGGCGCGTCGAAGATCCCGCGCATCGTCGAAGTGCACATGCGGCGCTTGCAGTCGCAGGAGCATCTCGCACACGACGTCGCGGGCATGATCGAGAAGATTCTCGAGCCGCGCGGCATCGCCGTGTGGATGGGTGGCGTGCATCTCTGCATGGTCATGCGCGGCGTCGAGCAGGAGTCGTCGTTCATGGAGACCAACGTGCTGCGCGGCGAGTTTCTCAACGACGAGCGAACGCGGCAGGAGTTCATGTCGATCGTCAATCGTCGCGGGCAACGCGAATAACCGCGCGGCGCGGTTCACGTAAATACAGACGTCTATGTCCCCCCGCAAACGACTGATCGTCGTCATCGGTGTCGCCGCGATCGTCCTTGCGGCCGCCGCAGGTTTCACCGCCGTCCGCATGCTCCGCTGGCATCGCCTCGGCTGGGTCGGCGCCGTCTACTCGCCCATCTTCCCCGGCACGAAAGTCTCGAAGCCGCCGAAGAACGTCTACGGTGCATTGCCTGGCGAGATCATCATGACCTACGCCGGCTCGCCTGCGGACGGGAAGCTCATCGCGGACGACGTCGTCGTCTCCATCAACGGCATTCCGATCGAAGACGTGAAGGCTTTGCGCGCGCTCGACGCGTCGCTGTCGCGCGACGCGAAGCTCGTCTATCGCGTCCTGCGCGACGGCAAGGAAGTCGACGTGCCGCTGCACTTCGACACGCCACTCAAGACGCCGTACATCGTCATCAAGAGCGTCGTCTCGACGACCGTCGCCGCGGTCTTCGTCTTCGTCGCGCTGGTCGTCTTCGCGCGACGTCCGGACGATCGACGCGCGGCGGTGTTCTTCGCGTTCTCGCTCGTTTCAGCCGTCGCGATTCTCGGATCCGCAGCGGCTGTGTATGAGAACGCGGCAGGTCGCGGCATCGTGATGTCGTTCGGCGCGGCGACGTACGCCTCGGTCATCCTCTTTCTCTTCTCGATGGCGTACGCGCCGCTGATCCTTCACCTCTCGCTGATCTTTCCGAAAGAACGGCCGATCGTCGTCCGGCATCCGCTGTTTCTGCATTGGGTCTACGCGGCTGCGCTGCTCGCGGCGTTGATTTGCTCCGCGATGGGCGTGCTGTTCGTCGCGATGTTGCGCACCGGCTCTGCCGACGCGCCGTATTGGATGGGCCGCATGGTCGGCCGCCTCGGCTGGACGGTCAGCATCGCAGCGTTGCTGCTCGCGTTGCTCGTGATTTGGCTCGGACGTGCCGAGGGCATCGTGCGCGCGTTTGCGCGTCGTCCGTTCATCGCGGTCATCGCGATCTTCGGCGTCTACCTCGCGCTGATCTCGCTCCTCGGCACCGTCGGCGTGCGCAAGATCGCAGCGCTTGCAGGAGTCGCGGGCGTGCTGATGCCGCTGGCGTTGCTCGCGACCTATCCGATCTTCGCAGTCATCGCACTCGTGCGCAGCTATCGCTCGGCGGGCGTCGAAGAGAAGAAGCAGGTCCAGTGGCCGCTGTGGGGATTGCTCATCGCCGTCCTCGTGAAGATCGTCTGCCTCATCACGTCGATGTCGATCGGCATGGTGCTGTCCTTCCAGCACGAGTCGATGATCGCGTGGCGCGCGTTCTTCAACATCCTCGACATCCTGCCGACCATCGTCACGCTGCTGATTCCTCTGTCCTTCGCCGCGGCGATCCTCAAGTACCGGCTGATGAACATCGACGTCATCATCCGCAAGACCGTCGTCTACGCGATTCTCAGCGCGGTCATCGTCGTCTTCTACGTCGGTCTCGTCGGCGGACTCGGATCGTTCCTCGTCTACGCATTTGGACTCGAAAACCAGACCACGATGATCATCGGCTCGACGCTCGTCGTCGCGCTCGGGTTCGTGCCGCTGCGCAACAAGCTGCAGACGCTCGTGGACCGCAATCTGTTTCGCCATCGCTACGAATATCCGGAAGCGCTGCGTTCCCTCTCGACGGAAGCGCGCACCGCGGATGACGCGAGTCTGTTCCTCTCGAGCGCC
>DASVNL010000680.1:0-3116 GCA_036383875.1 Thermoanaerobaculia bacterium | reverse complement strand
CTCATGAAGTGCAAAAGCCTGATCGGATTTCTCCTCGCGGTGACATGCGGACTGGGATTGCTAGCCGCTGACGTCGAGGCACAACAGACCACCGGCGCGATCGTCGGAATCGTCCTCGACGAGCGCGGCAACCCGCTCGTCGGCGCCGAGGTGTCGATCGCGGAACTGAACCTCGTCACGACCACGGACCCGCAGGGGCGGTTCCGCCTGACCGGCATCCCGGCCGGATCGCATTCGGTCCTCGTCATCTACCTCAGCGCCGCGGCCGGCGACGCTCGCCAGGTCGACATCAAGGCCGGCGCGACGACGGACCTCGAATTTCGACTGACGCGCTTCGCCGAAGAGATCGAAGTGCGCGCGCCGCTCCTCGAAGGCGAGGCCAGCGCGCTCAATCAACAGAAGAACGCGCCGAACATCACGAACGTCGTGTCGTCGGACCAGATGGGACGCTTCCCGGATCCCAACGCGGCCGAGGCGACGCAGCGCATCCCGGCGGTGACGCTGCAGCGCGACCAGGGCGAAGGCCGCTACATCCTCGTGCGCGGCACCGAGGCGCGACTCAACTCCACGACCGTCGACGGCGAGCGAATTCCTTCGCCGGAAGCCGGCGGACGCGACATCGCGCTCGACGTCATTCCGGCTGACCTGCTCCAGTCCATCGAAGTCTCGAAAGCGCTGACGCCCGACATGGACGGCGACGCCATCGGCGGCTCCGTCAACCTCGTGACTAAGCGCGCGCCCGCATCGAATCGCATCTCCGCGACGCTCGCCAGCGGCTACAACACGCTCACCGAAGGCACGATCACGAACGGCAACTTCGCGTGGGGCTCACGCTTCGGCGCGGAGAAGAAACTCGGCGTGCTGTTCGCCGGCAGCTACTACTCGACCGATCGCGGCTCCGACACGTTCGAAGTCGAGTACGACGACGGCGATCTCGAAAACTTCGAGTTGCGCGACTACATCCTGACGCGCACGCGCACCGGCGCGACGGTCGCTCTCGACTATCGCCTCTCCGATCGCGCGTCGCTGTTCGGCCGCGGACTCTGGAACGACTACAAAGACGACGAAGTGCGTCGCGCGATGATCAACGCCGTCGGCGACGACGAGCTGATCCGCGAAGTTCGCGATCGCGTGCAGAAGTCGCTGATCACCTCGATCACCCTCGGCGGCGAGCGCCAGATCGGAACCACGCAGACCGTCGACTTCCGCATCGCGTCGAACCGCGCGAAGGAAGAGACGCCCGATCAGTTCACGTCCGCGTTCATCCAGGAAGACGTCGAGTTCGATCCGAACGTCACGCCCGACTCGATCAATCCCAACGACATCCGCGCGAATCCGCTGAACGAAGACATCGACGAGTACCTGCTCGACGAGATCGCGCGCGAATCGAAGTCCGCCGAAGAAAAAGATCTCGTCGCCGCGGCGAATTACTCGCGCGCGTTCTATCGCGACGCGTCGTTCAGCGGCTCGTGGAAGTTCGGCGCGAAGTTCCGCTTCAAGGAAAAGAATCAGAACAGCGACGTCTTCGTGTTCGAGCCGGATGACGACTTCTCGCTCACGGACGTGCTCTCGGACTATCGCTCCGAAACGGACTTCCTCGACGGACGCTACGAGAACGGCTTGTTCGGCGATCCGGGAAAGATTCGCCGCCTGATCGCGACGATCCCCGGCGAAGGCGAATTCGATCCGGAAGAAGACCTCGCGGACTTCGAATCATCGGAAGACACGCAGGCCGTGTTCGGCATGCTCGATCTGACCCTCGGCACGAAAATGAGCTGGGTTGCTGGACTGCGCCTCGAGCGCACGAAGACCGACTACACCGCGTATGAGCTCGACTTCGACGAAGACGGCGACTTCGCCGGACTCGCACCGGTCAGCGGCGGGAACAGTTACACCGAGTTCCTGCCGATGATCCACTGGAAGTATCAGCTTAACGATCGCACGAACCTTCGCGCTGCAATCACGCGCACGTTCGCGCGTCCGAACTTCATCGACCTCGCGCCCTATCAGCTCATCGTGCGCGAAGACGAAGAGATCGAGCGCGGCAATCCGTCGCTCGAGCCGACGAAGTCGTGGAACGTCGACTTCCAGGCGGAGCGCTACTTCGATCCGGTCGGCATCCTCTCCGGCGGCGTGTTCTACAAGAAGCTGACGGGCAACATCTTCACGTTCAACTTCGAAGAAGACTTCGAGGGCAACGAGTTCGACGTCACGCAGAAGCGCAACGGCGGCGACGCGAGCATCATCGGCGCCGAAGTCGCGTTTCAGCGCAGCCTGCCGGGCGGGTTCGGCCTGTACTTCAACTACACGTTCGTCGATTCCGAGGCGGAGTATCCGGAGCGCGGAACGGCACGGCTGCAGGGACAGGCGGAGCAGACCGGCAACCTTGCTCTGTCACTCGAGCGCGGACGCTTCTCGGGTCGCGTCTCCGCGAATCGCAACAGCGGCTACATCCTCGAGATCGGCGATGAAGAAGCCGAGGACGTCTGGATCGACGAGCACCTGCAGTTCGACTTCTCCGCATCCTTCCGACTGACCAACGTCTTCAGCCTCTCGCTCCAGCTCATGAATCTCGGCGACGAGCCGTACCGCGTCTACGAGGGACATCGCAATCGCCCGATTCAGGAAGAGCTGTACGGATCGTGGGGAACCCTCGGGCTCAAGATCAACATGTAGCTCGCGGCCCCCGATCGACATCGACCCGAAATCGACATGACCTCTTCCCCATTCGACACTACGCGCCCTCTCGACCTGATCAGCGTCGGGAGGGTCGCGGTCGATTTCTATGCGGAGCAGATCGGCTCGCCATTGCATGAGGCGCAGAGCTTTCGCATGTACCTCGGCGGCTCACCCGCGAACGTCGCCGTCGGCGCATCGCGACTCGGCCTTCGCGTCGAGATGTTCTCGCGCGTCGGCGCCGACGACCTCGGACGTTTCCTCCGCGACACGCTCACACGCGAAGGCGTCGGCACGCGTCTCCTCAATGACGACCCCGATCATTTGTCGGGGCTCGTCATCCTCGGCGTGTCGCCGCCGGATCGCTTTCCGCTGATCTTCTTTCGAGAGAACTGCGCGGACATGGAGACGCGGCTCGATGAGGAAGAATCGCAGCGCGC
>DASVNL010000679.1:0-13873 GCA_036383875.1 Thermoanaerobaculia bacterium | reverse complement strand
AGCTCGCCTTCGAAGCGGTGATGTTTGGACACGTGCGCGACGACGTGCGTGAAGAACTCGCCGCGTTCGAGCGTCATCATGTTCCCGACTCGTCGCGCACTCGGCCACATCGACTCCAGTGCGCGGCGTTCTTCGGGGAGTGAGTCGAGCATCGTGTGCAGCTCGATGCTTGGGCCGCCGGGATCGCTGTGGATCATCGGCGGCGTATCGCCGGCGGCCATCGGCGCGCCGTGAAATCGCGCGGGGATCGAATAGCCCGCGTTTTCCAGCGCGGACTTCGCGCGTTCGTAGTCGTCCTCGCTGAGCAGCAGGTCGAGGTCCGTCATCGTGCGCGACGCGCGATCGGGATACGCCGTCTCCGCGAGCACCGGACCTTTGAGCACGAGGTAGCGCACGTTCGCGGCGGTCAGCGCGTTGTCGATGCGCCGCAGTTCCGCACGACGCCGCAGTTCCTTCATCAGGCTCTGTCGATACGCGGCGCCGAACGTCGCGAGCAGTTCCTTCGGGATGCGTGGCGCGTGCGGCTGCAGGCGCACGAACACCAGCGGCCAGAGCTTCGACGGCGTGATCTCGCGGAACGCGATGGGGTCGAACGTGAAGTCGCCGATGCGATCGGCGAGCACGTCGAGGAGAAACTTGCGCTCGCCACGATGCGTCGTCGGGATGAGGTCGTGGCGATCCATGGGCGGGAGATTGTACGGCGCGTGCGATCATCGCCGCGACATGCGCCGGCTTCTTCCGCTCCTCGCATTCCTCGCGATTCACTGCTCGACGTTCCGCGCGTTCGACACTCCGCGGCTTCGCGACGTCGACGCTGAGATCGAACGCGCGATCGCGCAGAAGAAGCTTCCTGGCGGCGTCGTGTGGATCGAGCACCACGGCGACGTCTACACGCGCGCCTACGGCAATCGCGCGCTCGAGCCGTCAGTCGAGGCGATGACCGAGGACACGATCTTCGATGCGGCGTCGATCACGAAGGTCGTCGCGACGGCACCGTCGATTCATCGGCTCGTCGAGCAGAAGAAGGTCGCGCTCGACGAACCGGCGAAGACCTATCTGCCCGAGATGCGCGATGCGACGATCACGATTCGTCAGCTCCTCACGCACACATCCGGCCTGCGCCCGAGTCTCGATCTGCGCGATGACTGGTCCGGCTACGACGAAGGCATCCGCCGCGCACTCGCCGAGACTCCGCTCAATCGCCCCGGCGTCGTGTTTCGCTACGCCGACATCAACTACATCCTCCTCGGCGAGATCGTGCGGAGAGTGTCGGGACAGCCGCTCGATGTCTTTGCGAAAGCGCAGATCTTCGATCCGTTGGGGATGCGCGACACGGGGTTCCACCGGTTGGCGGTTGGCAGTTGGCAGCTGGCGGAGGAGACGCCATCGCGAGACGCCAGCTCCCGCCAACCGACCCAACGCATCGCTCCCACCGAATGGGGCTTGCGCGGCGTCGTGCACGATCCGACGTCGCGACGCATGGGCGGCGTTGCGGGGCACGCGGGTCTCTTCACCACCGCGTCCGATCTCGCAAAGTTCGCACGCGCCGTCCTCAAGAACCCCATCCTCGGCCAGGACATCACGCCCGCCGACGTCGCCGTGCGTCGCGCGTTCGGATTCGATCTCGACTCGAACTACTCGCGGCCGCGCGGCGATCTTTTTCCTGAAGGATCGTTTGGTCACACGGGCTGGACGGGCGGCTTTCTTTGGATTGTGCCGCAGCACGATGCGTTCTATCTCTTCCTCTCCAATCGCGTGCATCCCGACGGCAAAGGCAGCGTCGTCGCGTTGCAGCGCGCGCTCGGCACGCGCGTCGCGCAATCACTGCGCGGCGAAACGTACGCGCCCGTGCAGCGCCGCGTCGGATTCATCACCGGCGGCGGCGACACGGAGAACGGCATTGACGTGCTGCACGCGAGCGGATACGCGGCGCTGCGCGGGATGCGCATCGGCGTGATCACGAATCAGAGCGGCATCGATCGCACCGGCAATCCGTCGCTCGATCTGCTGCGCAGTGCGCCGGACGTCACGGTGTCCGCGATCTTCGCACCCGAGCATGGCATTCGCGGCACGAAAGACGAGAAGGTCGCGGACGAAATGCTGTTCGGCATCCCGGTGTACAGCCTCTACGGCGAACGCCGCAAGCCGACGCGCGAACAGCTCGCGAATCTCGACGCGCTCGTGTTCGACGTGCAGGACATCGGCACGCGCTTCTACACGTACATCTCGACGATGGGGCTGGCGATGGAAGCGGCGGCCGACGCGAAGATCAAATTCATCGTGCTCGATCGCGTGAATCCGATCGGCGGCGGTGTCGTCGAAGGTCCGATGCTCGAAGGCGAGACGAACTTCACCGCGTTTCATCCGATCCCGATCCGACACGGACTGACGGTCGGTGAGCTCGCGCAGCAATTTCGCGAGGAGCGCAAGATCGACGTCGCGCTCACGGTGATTCCGGTGCGCGGCTGGACGCATCCGCTCTGGCAGGACGAGTCGGGACTACCGTGGGTGAACACGTCGCCGAACATGCGCTCGCTGAACGCGGCGGCGTTGTATCCAGGCATCGGACTGATGGAGCGCGCGCTCTCGGTTGGACGCGGCACGGATACGCCGTTCGAAATCCTTGGGGCCCCATACGTCGACGGCGAGGCGCTGATCCGCGAAGTCGGACCGCTGCCCGGCGTGCGACTCGATGCGGTGCGCTTCACGCCAGCGGCGAGCACTCACAAAGGCGAGGCGTGCGGCGGCGTACGCATCACGATCACCGACCGTCGCGCGCTGCGATCGGTCACGGTTGGATTGAAGATCGCGTCCGCTCTCGTGCGGTTGTACGGCGCGAAGTTTCCGGCGGATGAGATGCAGTTTCTGCTGCGGCATCGCGAGACGCTGGAGCAGGTGAAGCGCGGCGAGTACTAAAGCGCGCGTTCGACAGCCTCGGCGACATCGCACTCGACGAGGCCGATCGCTGCGACGTCGGCGTCGTGGCGCGTGCGTTCGACGGGCGGCACTGGCGTGCCGAGGCGTTTGCGCAATGCGGCGGCGGCGCCGAGGAGACGTGCGTCACTGCGGACGCCGCCCAATGCCTCGAGCACGCTCGCGCTGCGCCAGCGATCGCCGAGCTCCCAGTGCAGGCGCAGGCTGTCCTGCAGGATCAATTCGGCGCGCGGCTCGTTGCGTTCGCGGAGTGCGCAGCCGAGGAGATTGAGCGACCAGGCGATGCCTTCTTTGAAACCGCCGGCGCGCGACCACGACAAGCATTCATCGAGACGCTGCTCGGCGCCGCGCGCGTTGCCCGAGTAGAGCGACGCCGCCGCGAGGTTGAGCAGCGACCACACGACGCCCTCTGTGTCGCGACGATCGCGAAACAAGTGCAACGTTTCCTCGCAGAGCTCGAACGTGCGCGCGAAGTCGCCGCTGAGCCAGGACGAGAATGCGACGTAGTTCAGCGAGCGTCCGACGTTCGCGCGATCTTCGAGCTCCGCCCAGATCGTGCGCGACAACAGATGCAAATCGATCGCGTGGTCGTACTCGCCGCGTTCGCGCGCGATGGAGCCGCGAAACTGCAACGACCGCGCGAGGCTCATCGGATCGCCGTGACGTTTCGAGAGCACGATGCTCGACTCGAGCAGCTCGATCGCGCGGTCGTAGTCGCATTGCAGAAACGCCATCGCGCCGGCGCCGGTCTGCGCTTTCGCGCGCACGGGGACGTCATCGCCTTCGTTGACGGCGAGGATCGCGTCGAGGGCGCGGCGGCCTTCGGTGTAGTGACCGCGCACGTACCACGACCACCAGAGCGCGGCGCCGAGTCGCAGCGCGAGCTCCGCGTCGCGCGATGAGACGGCCCAGTCGATCGCCGAGCGAAAGTTGTCGTCGTCGGCATCGAGCTTCTCGACTTCGAGCTCGGTCTCTTCCGCGATCGACGTCATGAGTTGCGCGTGGGCGCGGCGCACTTCGATGTCGCGCGCATGCTCGATCAATACTTCGACGCCGTAATCGCGAATCGTCTCGAGCATCATGAACCGCGGCTCGTCCTCGGGCGACGCCGGATCGCGTCGCAGGAACGCTTTGTCGAGCAGCGACGAGATGCCGTCGAGCACGTACGGATCGCCCGAGAGGCGCTCTGCTTGTTCGAGCGTGAAGCCGCCGCGAAACACCGCGAGACTCGCGAACAGTTTCTGTTCGCCGTCGGTGAGCAGTTGATAGCCCCACGAGATCGCGGCGCGCATCGTCTGCTGACGTTCAGGCAAATCGCGCGAGCCGCCCGCGAGCAGTCCGAAGCGATTCTCGACGCGTGCGAGCATCGCGCGCGGCGGCAGGACTTTCACGCGCGCGGCGGCGAGCTCGATGGCGAGTGGGAGTCCGTCGAGCCGCACGCACAGCTCCGCGATCGCGCTCGCGTTTTCGGCGGACAGCACGAAGTCGCTCTTCACCGACGTCGCACGTTCGACGAACAACGCGACGGACGCGTAGTGACTGAGTGCCTGCGCATCGAGCGGCAGATCGAGCGGCGGGGTGGTGAGCGGCGGCACCGCGTATTCGCGTTCGCCGCCGATGCGCAACGGCGAGCGGCTCGTGACGAGCAGCTTCACGCGCGGCGCCCCGGCGAGCAGTTGTCCGACGAACGGTGCCGCGTCGAGGACCTGTTCGAAGTTGTCGAGGATGATCAGCATCGTGCGATCGCGAATCGCAGCGCGAATCGCATCGAGCAGCGACGCGCCGCCTTCCGCGACGTCGAGCACGGCCGCGATCTCGGAGAGCACGAGGCGCGGATCGCGAATCGGCGCGAGCGAAACCCACCACACGCCGTCGTCCATCTCGCGCAGCAACTCGTTGCCGACTTCGATGCTCAGCCGCGTCTTGCCCGTTCCGCCGGGACCGGTGAGCGAGACGAGTCGGACGTCGTCGCGTCGCAGGAGCGAGAGCACGTCGTCGCGTTCTGCGTCGCGTCCGACGAGCGGCGTCATTTTGTGCGGCAGGTTCGTCTGCGGCAACTCGAACACCGGGACCTGTTCGGTCGTCGCGAGTCGCGACTCGTCGGTGCCGATCACGAGCTCCGCGTTGCGATCGAGATCCGCGCGCAGACGCTGCAGGTCGTCGAACATTTCCTGCGCGGTCTGGTAGCGCTGCTGGCGATCTTTCGTCATCGCGCGCGCGACGATGTGCGCGAGCCGCGGCGCGACGGGCGTGCCGTCCTGATGCACGAGGATCGCGGGGTCGTTGCGCAGGATGCTCGCGGCGGTGTCGGTCGCGCTGTCGCCTTCGAACGGCAGGCGTCCGCTCACGAGCTCGTACAGCACGACGCCGGTGCTCCAGATGTCGCTGCGCGTGTCGAGAACCATGCCGCGTAACTGCTCGGGCGACATGTAGAAGACGGTGCCGCGCACGGTGTACGGATCGGTCTTCTTGTGATCAGGCGGCGGCGGTTGCTTGTTCGTGCGCGCCAGACCGAAGTCGAGCAGCTTCACGTAGCCGTCGCGGCGCAACATGATGTTGTCGGGCTTGATGTCGCGATGCACGAGGCCGACGCCTTCCGCGGCCGCGAGCGCCGACGCGACCTGCGTGCCGATCTCGATGACTTCGCGGAGCGCGGGCTGCGCGCGCGAGAGTCGCTGGCGCAGCGTCACGCCGTCGACGTACTCGGTCGCGATGAAGCGCTCGTCGCCTTCTTCGCCGATGTCGTAGACGGTGAGGATGTTGGGATGGTTGAGAGCGGACGCGGCGCGTGCCTCGAGCTCGAGTCGCTTGCGCAAATCCTCGTCCTGTCGCACGGCCTCGGCCAGAACCTTGAGCGCGACCGGTCGCTGCAACTGCGCGTCGTGCGCGAGATAAACCTCGCCCATGCCTCCGGCGCCGAGGAGGGAGCGGATCTCGTAGCGACCAAGGCGGGAGCCGGGTTGAAGCATGCGAATCGGGTGGATTCTAATGCCGTGTCATCCCGTGTCGCGAGACGGCACGGGATCCCCTGCGATCGGGAGATCCCGTGCTGACGCTCGAGATGACACACGGCGGCGGCGTCCTCGTCACGTTCCCGTCACAAGTGACCACCTCGTTCTTGCGCCTGACCGGAAATTCTGGTCCACTGACCGCCCGTTCAGTGAGCTGAACTATGATGCCACCTCGGTCCAAAGAAGAAGTCGTCCAGGAGTTCCGCATTCGCTCCATCCAGGAGGCGACCATGCGCGTCATTTCCCGCAAGGGAATGGCCGCCGCCACCATGCAGGAGATCGCGGACGAAGCGGGCGTTGCCAAAGGAACCATCTATCTCTACTTCCGCGATCGCGACGAGCTCGTCGAGAAAACATTCGAAAGCGCGATGCAGGAGCTCATGGCGCAGATCGACGAGGCGCTCGAGCGAGACGTTCCGTTCGAGCAGCGCATGCGGGCCGTTACGGAGGCGCAGCTCGCGTTTTTCGCCCAAAATCGCGAGTTTTTCCGCCTCTACCTCTCGATGCGGATGCCCGAGGGCTCGCCGCATCAGCAACGACGCCAGAAGAAAACTTGTCAGCCGCAGTATCGCAATCGCGTGCAGAAGCTCGCCACCATCCTTGAACAGGCGATGGAATCGGGCGAGATCCGGCGCGTCGATTCATACCGGTTGGCGCTGTTCATCATCGAAGGAAGTACCGCCATTCTCATCGAGCGACTGACCGAAGACGACTCGCCGCCTGCAATCGAAGACGTCGATTTCGTGAGCGGACTCATCCTCGATGGCATTCGGAAACGGAGCTGAAGTTTGAAACGAATCACGGCTTTATTTCTGGTCACACTCTGCGCGGCAGAACTCTCCGCGCAGACCCGTCTGAGCTTCGACGGCGCGTTGAAACGCGCTCTCGAAGTGAACAACACCGTCGAGCGCTCGCGACAGGACGTCGCGACGGCTACCGCGCAGAAGGACCTGCTGTTCTCGGCCGTGCTGCCGCGGATCGACCTCAACGCCGATCTCACCCGCAACAGCCTCGAGCAGAGGTTCGGTGAAGGCGAAGACTCGATCGCCATCCTGCCGCGCAACGACTGGTCGTATCGCCTGACGCTGCAGCAGCCGGTTTTTGCCGGCCGTCGCGAGCTTCGCGCATACGCACAATCGAAGATCGGCATCGACATCGCCCGCGAAGCAGTCCTCGGCACGGAAGACGCCGTCTTGCTGCGCGTCGCGTCGAACTACCTCGCCGTCGTCAACGCCGATCGCCGCGTCGACGTCGAGAAGCGCAACATCGAGCTCTCGCAGAAGCGCCTCGATCAGGCGCAGGCATTCTTCGAGGCCGGCGAAGTCACGAAGGTCGACGTTCTTCGCGCCGAGACGGCGATGAAGGGCGCGGCCCGACTGCTCGCGGTCGCGGTGCAGCAGCGCGAGCATGCGATCGCGCAGTTGCGCGCCGATCTCGATCTCGACGGCAGTCTCGAAGTCGAGACGCCGGCGCACGACCTTCCGGCGCTTCCGTCGGAGGAAGAGCTGATCGCGCGTGCGACCGAGTCGCGTCCCGACGTCGACATCGCGGAGCACAACCTCAAAGTCGCGACGCTCGAAGTCGCGAAGCAGCGCGGCTTCTGGCTGCCTACGGTCCGCTTCGAAGGTGGATTCGTGCAGCAGAAGACGCCGTTCCCCACCGCGCAGTACGGATACGCGCGACTGAACTTCAGCGTGCCGATCTTCCAGTCGGGCGAAGTGCAGGCTCGCGTGTCCGGTGCGAAGAGCGAGGAGAAGGACGCGGAGATCGCGCTCGCCGACACGAAGATCAACGCGCGTGAAGACGTCCATCGCGCGCTCGCCGATCTTCGTTCCGCCGAGACCGGTCTGCAACTCGCGAACGAACAGCTCGTCGCCGCGCAGGCGGAGTACGACCAGTCGTTCGAGTTGTATCGCGCGCAGGAAGGGACGTCGCTCGACGTCGCCGCATCCGAGACCTCGCTGGCTGACGCGCGTCGCGCGGTGGCCGAAGAAACTCTCAATCGTGATCTCGCCGAGCTTCGCGTCTGGTACGCGGCCGGTTCCATCAAAGACGCTGTCGGAGTGAACAAATGACGAAGCGCCCCCAGATTTTTCTCACCGCTGTTCTGACCCTGACGCTCGGCACCGTTGCGTGCTCGAGCGACGAGAAGGCCGTCACCGCGACCACGGAGACGACCTCGACGACCGTAGCCACCGCGACGTCGGAAGCGCCCGCGCTTCCCGCGGACGTGGCCAACGTGACCGGTGCCGTCGTGACGGAAACGACGTCCACCGCCGAAACCACCGCGACGGAGAATGGCTTCTCCGCGACGGGCGAGTTCGTTTCGCCCGTGCGTTCCGAGCTCTCGCCGAAGATGCCGGGCCGCGTCGCGCGGATGCATGTTGCCGAGGGTGCGCGTGTGTCGCGCGGGCAGGCGCTGCTCGAGATCGAGAGCGACTACGCGCGCCTGAACCTCCAGGCCGCGGAAGCGCAGGTCGCGCAGGCGAAAGCCGCGCGCGATGAAGCGGCCCGCGACGTCGAGCGCAAGAAGGGTCTCGCCGCGAAAGACTCGATTCCGAAAGCCACGCTCGATCGCTCGCAGGCCGCGTACGATCAGGCGAACGCCGCGCTCGCGGGTGCGAGTGCGCAGGCTGCGCTGCTGCGCCAGCAGATCGCCGACTCGACGCTGCGCTCGCCGGTCAACGGCATCGTCGCGGAGAAGCGCACCGAAGTCGGCGCGCGACTCGGCGACGCCGGCGTTGCGTTCGTCGTCGTCCAGCTCTCGCCTCTCAAGCTGCGCTTCGCGGTTCCCGAGCGTTACCTCGGCCGCATCAAGCAAGGCGACAAGGTGACGGCGCGCGTCGACCCGTATCCCAACGAAGCCTTCGAAGGCACGATCAAAACCCTCGGCGGCGTGATCGATCCCAAGACCCGCACGATGTTCGCGGAGGCGGAGTTCGCCAATCGCGACGGACGTCTCCGTCCGGGTCTCTTCGCGCGTGTGGAAACGAAACTCGATTGATCCTGATGTTGCGGAACCACTCGGAGTAATCAATGCAAAAACTCGCAGAGATCTGCGTACGCCGTCCCGTCTTCGCGACGGTGATCATCCTCGCGCTGGTCGTGATCGGCGCGTTCTCGTACCTCAAACTCGGCGTCGACCGCTTTCCCAACGTCGAGTTCCCGTTCGTCATCGTGACGACCGTGCTTCCCGGCGCCGCGCCGGAAGAGATCGAGACCGAGCTCACGGACAAGATCGAGGAAGCCGTCAACACCATCAGCGGCATCAATGAGCTGACCTCGTTCTCGTCCGAGAACGTGTCGGTGGTCATGATCTCGTTCGATCTCGAAAAGAACCGCGACGTCGCGACGCAGGAAGTGCGCGACAAGATCTCCACGATCCTCGCGGATCTTCCGACCGACGCCGATCCTCCCATCGTTCAGAACTTCGATCCGGGCTCGATCCCGGTCGTCACCATCGCCGTCTCCGCGCCGGTGTCGCAGCGCGACATCTCGGAGTACGTCGACAAGGACCTGCGTCGCCGCCTCGAGACCGTCACCGGCGTCGGCCAGGTGCTCGTCATCGGCGCGCGTCCGCGCCAGATCAACGTCATCGTCGACAACGCGAAGCTCGCGTCGCAGGGACTCACCGCGGCGCAGGTCGTCGCGGCGCTGCAGGCGCAGAACATTCAGATCCCGGGCGGTAAGGTCGAGCAGGGACTACGCGACCTCACGCTGCGCACCTACGGCCGCATCACGACGCCGGAGGAGTTCGGCAACATCCCGGTCGCGAACGTGAACGGCACTGCGATTCGCATCCGCGACGTCGCGCGCATCGAAGACAGCATGTCCGACGTCGAGTCGGCGGCCACGGTCGGCGGTAAGTCCGCCGTCGTGCTGCAGGTGCGCAAACAGTCCGGCACGAACGCGATTCAGGTCGTCGACGGCATCAAGGAGCGCATCGAAGAGATCCGTCCGCAGATCCCGACCGGCTACAAGCTCGACGTCATCCGCGATCAGTCGACGTTCGTCCTCGCGGCCGTCGGCGCGGTGAAAGAGCACCTCATTCTCGGCTCGATCTTCGCCGCGCTCGTCGTCTGGCTGTTCCTCTCCAGCCCGCGCTTCTGGACCGTGCTGGTGATGGTCGGCGCGACGCTGCTGCTCTACTTTCTCCTGTGGGGCCACGCCCTGCACATCCCGCGTGCGATCGCGGTGCCGGCGGCGCTGGCCATCGGCGTAGGGATGTTCTGGTACTTCGCGAAGAAGTCGAGGCCCACACTCATCGCGGCCGTGGCGATCCCGAGCTCGCTCATCGCCACGTTCGCCGCGATGGCGTACATGGGCTTCACGCTGAACATCATCACGCTGCTCGCGCTCACGCTTGCCGTCGGTATCGTCATCGACGACGCGGTCGTCGTGCTCGAGAACATCTTCCGCTGGATGGAAGAGAAGAAGATGTCGCCGGCGCAGGCGGCCGTTGAAGGAACGAAGGAAGTCGGCCTCGCCGTCATGGCGACGTCGCTCTCGCTCATCATCGTCTTCCTTCCGGTCGCATTCATGGCCGGCATCGTCGGACGCTTCATGTTCTCGTTCGGCGTGACGATGGCCTTCGCCATCGCGGTCTCGCTGCTCGTCTCGTTCACGCTCACGCCGATGATGGCCGCGCGCTATCTGAAGCGTGAGGATCTCGTGCACGGCGAAGGCAGCGGCACGCGCGACAAAGGTCTCTACGCCGTCATCGAGAAGATCTACATGAAGCTTCTCGACTTCTCGATGGCGCATCGCTGGGTGATCATCGTGGCGATGCTGGTGGTGTTCTTCGCCACCGGCCCGCTGTTCACGATCGTCGACAAGACGTTCCTGCCGTACGACGACGAAGGTCAGTTCGCGGTGACGGTGCGCGCGCCGGAAGGTGCGAGCGTCGACACGACGATGACGATTCTCGAGTCGATCGCGTCGCGCGTGCGCAACGTGAAGGGCGTCGAGAACACGGTCGTCACGATCGGCGACGATCCGCAGCAAACGCTCAACCTCGGCACGATCTACGTGAAGCTCGGCGAAGCGTCGCAGCGCGAAGATCAGTACGTGATCATGGATCGCGTGCGTAAAGAAGTGCTCCCGCAGTATCAGCGTCTCAACCTGCGCACGCAGGTCGCACCGGTCAATGAGTTCGGCGGCGGTACGGACGCCGAAGTCATGTTCTGGATCGGCGGTCCGGATCTGAATGCGCTCGACAAATACGCGCGCCAGCTCACGACCGCGATCAAGGATCCGAAGCTCGGCACGACGGACGTCGACACGAATTTCATCGTCGGCAAGCCGGAGCTCGCCGTGCGCATCAATCGCGACAAGTCGACGGACCTCGGCGTGCGCGTGCAGGATCTCGCCGCGACGCTGAACGTGCTCGTCGGCGGGCAGCAGGCCACGAGCTACTACGAAGGCGGCGAAGAGTACGAAGTGCACGTCCGCTCCGATGAGGCCGGACGCCGCAACGTCGCAGGCATCTCGCAGATCGAAGTTCCCGCCGCGACGGGGCAGAACGTGAAGCTCAACGACCTCGTGCAGATGAACGAAGGCACGGGCCCCGCGGTCATCAACCGCTACAACCGACGCCGCATGGTCATGGTTCTCGCGAACATGCAGCCCGGCTATTCATCCGCAACGGTCATGAATCTGCTCGAGCAGAAGGCCAAAGAGCTGAACATGCCGAAAGGCTTCTCGTTCGGCTTCACGGGCCGCGCGAAGGAGCAGCAGGAGATGGGCTTCAACTTCATGCTCGCGTTCGCACTGTCGATCGTGTTCATGTACCTCATCCTCGCGGCGCAGTTCGAGAGCTGGGTCCACCCGATCACGATTTTGTTGTCGCTGCCGATGACGGTGCCGTTCGCGCTGCTGTCGCTGGTGATCCTCAACGAGTCGGTCAACATCTTCTCGGCCCTCGGCATCGTCGTGCTGTTCGGTATCGTCAAGAAGAACTCCATTCTTCAGGTCGATCACACGAACCAGCTCCGTGAGCGCGGCCTCCCGCGTCATGAAGCGATTCGCGAAGCGAACCGCGACCGTCTCCGCCCGATTCTCATGACGACGATCGCCTTCGTCGCCGGCATGATCCCGCTCGTCGTCTCGAGCGGCGCGGGCGCCGCAACGAACCGCGCCATCGGCGCGACGATCATCGGCGGCCAGACCCTCGTGCTGCTGCTGACGCTCCTCGCCACGCCGGTCCTCTACTCGATCTTCGACGACATCCAAGAATGGTTCCGCCGTCGCGGCAAGTCGCACGTCGAGGACGAAGTCGTCGAAGGCGACACGGCCACTGCGTAAGTTTTTTCTTCTCAGGGTGTGAATGAAGCGGCGGATCGCAAGGTCCGCCGCTTTTGTTTGTGCCGCTACACTCCGCTCGATGCGCCGCCGTCTCATTCGCGCTTTCGTCCTGATCGCGATCGTCATCGCCGTGAGCGCGTTGATCCGATCGATGGGCGGACCGCTGATGCGCCATCCGATCGTCGCGATGCGCCTGATTCGAAGCGCGGTGCCGTCGACGATTCGCGTGCCCGTGCGCGGCGTGAAGCCGAAGGATCTGCGCGACACGTGGGGCGCGTCGCGATCGGGTGGCCGCAGTCATCAGGGGATCGACATCTTTGCGCCGCGCGGCCGCGAGATCGTCAGCGCGACGCGCGGCATCGTCGTGACCGTCGGCGAGAACGCGCTCGGCGGTCGCATCGTGCGTGTCCTCGGGCCCGGCGGGCAATGGCATTACTACGCGCACCTCGAGCGATTCGCCGACGTGCGCGCGGGTGATCTCGTGGCGGAAGGGCGAGTGCTCGGCTACGTCGGCGACTCCGGCAACGCGAAGGGAACTCCGCCGCATCTGCACTACGGGATCTATCGATTCGAAGGCGGCGCGATCAATCCCTATCCTCTTCTTCGCGGCGTGCGATAGCGCGACGAATTAGAATCCCTCTCCATGCCTGACGTGCTCACTGTGCCTGGTCTTTGGAATTCGGGTCCGTTGCATTGGCAGACGGACTGGGAGAAGGAGAATCCGTCCTTTTCGCGGGTGATGCAGCGCGACTTCGATCATCCCGACCTCGACGAGTGGGTCGAGACGTTGCAGCGGGCGGTGGTGGCGAGTGAGAAGCGGCCGGTGTTGGCGGCTCACAGTCTCGGGTGTGCGCTCGTTGCGCATTGGGCAATGCGATACGGGACTGGCGTGTGCGGCGCGTTTCTCGTTGCGCCGAGCGACGTCGAGGCGGCGACGTATCCGATCGATCCGGGGGCGTTCAAGCCGATGCCGCGCGCGCGGCTGCCGTTTCCGAGCATCGTCGTGGCGAGCACGAACGACGAGTACATCTCGCTCGATCGCGCGACTGAATTTGCGAACGCGTGGGGCAGTCGTTTGGTGAACATCGGGGATGCGGGACACATCAACGGCGCGTCCGGATACGGACCCTGGCCGCAGGGCCTGGCGATGCTCGAGCAGTTCGTGATGTCGCTCGCCTGAAGCGTCGTGCTGCTATTCTTCCGCGCATGCCTCCCATGCGTGCGGTGTTCTGGGTGGTGGCCGTCGTCGTTGCCGCGGCGGCATCCGCGCAGAACTCTTCCGTCGATGTGCTGCATTACCGCATCGAGCTGACGCTCCCCGCGAGCGGCTCGGAGATCGCGGCCAGCGCGGAGCTCACCGTGCGTCCTCTCGTCGTCCCGCTGCAAACCCTCGTCCTCGACTTCGGTGGACTCGCCATCGATGACGTGACCGTCGACGGCGCCAAGGCCGACTACACACGCGCCGGCGAGCAACTCACCATCGCGACCAACAAGAGCGATCCGTTTCGCGCGCGCATCCGCTATCACGGCGCGCCGTCCGACGGCCTCGTGCTGCGCGGCAACAAATACGGCGACCACGGCGCGTTCGCGGACAACTGGCCGAATCGCGCGCACTACTGGTTCCC
>DASVNL010000678.1:0-1684 GCA_036383875.1 Thermoanaerobaculia bacterium | reverse complement strand
GCGGCGCGGAACGCATCGTCGTCGGCACCGTCGCTGCGACGTCGCCGGCGCTGCTGGCGTCGCTCGTCGACGCGTGCGGAACCGAGCGCATCGTCCCCGCCGTTGATGTTCGCGACGGCGTGATTCGCACCGATGGCTGGGAGCGATCGTCGAACACCACACTCGACGACGTCTTCGCGCGCATCGAGGCGCTCGGCATCGGCGAGGCGCTCGTCACCGACATCTCGAAAGACGGCGCGCTGCGCGGTCCGTCGTTCGCGCTCTATCGCGAGCTGAAACGGATGACGCGCGTGAAGCTCATCGCATCGGGCGGCGTCTCCACACCGAACGACGTCGTCTCGCTCGCGCGACTCGGTAACGTCAGCGGCTGCGTGATCGGCAAGGCGCTGCTCGAAGGTCGCATCGACCTCGCCGACGCACGCGCGCGCGTCGCGACGCCGAACGCGATCCCGGAGCGCGTCATCCCCTGCCTCGACGTGCGCGACGGCCGCGTCGTGAAAGGCGTGTCGTTCACGAACATCCGCGACGCCGGCGATCCCGTCGAATGCGCGACGCGCTACGAAGCCGAAGGCGCGGACGAGCTCGTGATCCTCGACATCTCGGCGACCGATCGCGCGGCGTCGACGGCGATCGAGACCGTGCGACGCGTCGCGGAGTCGCTGTTCATTCCGCTCACCGTCGGCGGCGGCGTGCGCACGCTCGAAGACTTTCGCGCGATGCTGCGCGCCGGCGCGGATCGCGTCGCGATCAACACCGCGGCGCTGCGACGTCCCGAGCTCATCGCCGAGTGTGCGCGCGAGTTCGGCGTGCAGGCCGTCGTGCTGTCGTGCGACGCGAAGCGCGTGGATGATCGCTGGCTCGCGACTGTGCGCGGCGGCAAGGAACTGACCGATGTCGACGCGGTCGAATGGTGTCGTCGCGCGGAAGAACTCGGCGCGGGAGAGATTCTACTGACGAGCGTCGATCGCGACGGCACGAACCGGGGCTTCGATCTCGAACTCCTGCGCGCGGTGACGAGCGCGGTGAAGATCGGCGTGATCGCGTCGGGCGGCGCTGGTCAACTAGCTGACTTTCGCGATGCGATCGAAGCCGGCGGCGCACGCGCAGTGCTCGCGGCGTCGCTGTTTCACGATCGCGTGTTCAGCGTCGGCGATGTCAAACGTCATCTCGAACACGAACGGATCCCGGTCCGCTGAAATTCGATGCGAACGGCCTCATCCCCGCGATCGTGCGCGACGCGCGCAGCGGCGCGGTGCTCACCCTCGCCTACATGAACGACGAATCGCTGCGCAAAACGCGCGAGTCCGGCGAGACGTGGTTCTGGAGTCGCCGCCGCAACGCGCTGTGGCACAAAGGCGCGACGAGCGGGAACACGCAACGCGTCGTGCACATCGCCGAAGACTGCGACGGCGACGCGCTCGCCGTCACGGTCGAGCCGAACGGACCCGCATGTCACACGGGCGCGACCTCGTGCTTCGCTGATGTTCCACCGCTCCCGCTCGAACGTCTGATGGGCGTGCTGCGCTCGCGCTACGACGAGCGTCCCGAAGGCTCGTACTCGACGTATTTGTTCAACACGGGACGCGACAAGATCCTGAAGAAGATCGGCGAGGAAGCGACGGAGGTCGTGATCGCGGCGAAGGGGCAAGGGAGAGAGCGCGTGATCAGCGAGCTCGCGGATCTC
>DASVNL010000677.1:0-5258 GCA_036383875.1 Thermoanaerobaculia bacterium | reverse complement strand
GAGCACCAGAGTCTCCCCGCCGGCGAACGTCGCGTGCGATTCGAAGGATTAGCGTCGGGCATTTATCAGCTTCGACTGCACGGCTCCGTTCCGACTGAACAACTCGGGACAAAAATCGCAATCGGCAACGGCGACGTCCGGAGCACGACGATCACTGTCCAGCCATTCACCGTCACCGGACACATCACCTTCGGCGGCACCAACCTCGGCACCGGCGCGCTCGTCCTGCGTCATCCCGAATTGCATTGGCGCGCCGCGATTCCGATCGGCACCGACGGCACATTCCGCGCGCCGTTCTGGCAACGCGGCACATTCACGTCCGACGTCCGCAGCCCCGCGCTGCCGACGTCGTTCAATGACACTGTGGACCTCGCGGACGGAATGGCCAATGTCGCATTGAACATCGCCATCCCCGACGGACGCATCACCGGCATCGTGCGCGATCAGAAAACCGGCGCGCCGGTCCCGAACGCCGTCATCGGATTGCAAACCGACATTGCGAATGGTGAACAGCACGTGCGACTCCTCACCGGACCCGACGGCAAGTTCGATTTCGCCGGAATCCGCTACGGCAAGCACACCGTGCGCGTGTATCCGCCGCAGCATCTCGAGCCCGAGCCCATCGCGTTCACGCTCGACGATTCACATCGCCTGCGCGAACTCGATGTTCGCGTCGACGCGGGACGCGCGGTCGCGTTCACAGTCATCGATCGCGACAACGACCCGGTCGCGAACGCGAAAGTCTTCGCAGTCACAGAAGGCAAGCTACGCGCACGCACGACGACGGACGAAGACGGACGCGCGACCGTCGCAGTGCCGGCCGGCGAATCGGCAACATTGGTCGTCATCGGCGAAGAAGGTCCGTTCGGGATGCTCCGCATTCCGCGCGAGCAGGAAGGTGGACGACTGCAACTCCACCTCCCCCGATCGACATCGTCGTTATTGATCCGCGCACAGACCACGACCGGCGCGACGATGCCGCAGTTCTCATTGCTCATGCGCTACAACGGCGTGCTCGTGCCGACGGAAGTCGCGGAGGAGCTCGCGAACATCCAGGGCGTGCAGCTCATGACCGATGCGAACAGCGACGTGAATCTGCAAAACATCCCGAGCGGCAGCTACGAATTCTGGCCGTATCGCACGGACGACGAAGCGGAGGCGATCGTCAGTTCCGCAGACGCCGTGCTCGCGCCGATTCAGGTGAACGTGAAAACAGGTGAAAACAAAATTGCAGTGAAGTTCGCGAGCAAGCTCGGCATGCGACGGTGACACGCGCGGCCGTGCTACTTTTCTCGGCATGAAGCGTATCGCTGCGGCCATTGTCTTCGCGTGCCTCGTTCAATCGGTAAACGGACAAACACCCGACGGCTGGTCCGACGTGGTCCGCCAGTTCGACGCGTATGTGCAAGCCGACAAAATCGTCGGCGGCAGCATCCTCTACTTGCGCGACGGCAAGGTGATCGCGCGACACGACAGTGGCTTTGCCGATCGCGACGCGAAGCGCGTCGTCGACGGCAACACGATCTTCCACTGGGGCTCGATCACGAAGATGCTCACCGCCGTCGCGATCCTGCAGCTTCGCGACGAAGGGAAGCTCACGCTCGACGACAAGGTCACGCGCTACATCCCGGAACTGCGACGCGTCAACGATCCGTACGACAAGATCGACGAGATCACGATCCGGATGCTGCTCAATCACACGGCCGGATTTCAGGGATCGACGTGGCCGTACGACAAGGGTTTGCCGTGGGAGCCGTTCGAGCCGAAGGAGTGGTCGCAACTCGTGGCGATGATGCCGTACGAGCAGTTGGCGTTCCCTCCCGGCGCGAAATACAGTTACTCGAATCCCGCCTTCGTCTACCTCGGCCGCATCATCGAACAACTCTCCGGCGACCCGTGGGACAGCTATATCCACAAGAACATCTTCACGCCCCTCGGCATGCATCACAGCTATTTCCGCGGCACGCCGAAATATCTCCGCAGTGCGCGGTCGCACAATTACAGCGTCACGAAGAATGAGGCCGGCGCCGAACAAATCAATGACCGCGGCCCCGACTTCGATCCCGGCATTACGACGCCCAATGGCGGATGGAACGCGCCGCTCGACGACGTCGCGCGATTCGCGGCATTCCTCACAGGCAAACCCGCAAACGACAACGTGCTCGCCCGCGCGTCGATCGAAGAAATGCGGCAACCGGGAAAACCGTCGGGCGAGGATCAGTGGATGGGATTGTCGACGGTGATTACGAAACGCGGCGCGACCACGATTCTCGGACACACCGGCGGACAGGCGTCATTCCGCGGATATCTCTATTTCAATCCGGCGACGTCCGCGGCCGTCATTTACGCATTCAACACGACCAACGAATCGTCGGCGGTCATGCAGACCGACCTCAGGAACCGCGTGTTTGACTTCCTTGCAAAGTAGCGCGGATCGCGCGGACTCCCTCCCGCGCCTCGGCGTTGTTCGGATCGATGAGCGACGCTTCCAGGTACGCCTGCAGTGCCAGCGCGAGCTCAACGCGAGCGCGTTCCTTCTCGTTCTTCAGTAACTCTTCGCCGAGATAGCGCCGCCACGACGCCTGCTTCAATCGGAATGCAATCTTGTCGGGTGTAAGCATGATCGCGTGTCCGACCTCGATCAATCCGCTGCGCACGGCGTTTTCCCAGCCAGCCGATCCGAGCCTGCGACGAACCATCCCCAGTCCTGCCCGCGCCTCGGCGAGTGAGAATCGATAGTCCGCATTGGCGGGCTTGCGTTGCACGAGACCATCGGCGACGACCACCGCTTCCTGCATGAGTCCGAGCGCGGCTTCGTTGCTCTTTTGATTGTTCTCCGCGAGCAGCGCCTGCGCGAACTCATTGCGCGCTTCGAGCAGCCTGCTGCCCATCGCGGTCTGCGCGGACTCCGGTGCGAGCCACGCTGCGAGCTGCGCCGCATGCATCGACGCACTGAGCGCCTCGAATCGCTCCGCCTTGCGGCCGAGTTTCTGGTCGGCGCGCTGCAGCAGGTCATAGACGTTGCGCAGCTCGTCGTACGTTCCATACGACGCGGGCCGCCTGCGCACCGCCTCGCGAAACGCCGACTCCGCCGCGAGAAGCTCGCGCGTCGAGAGTTCATCATTCCCGAGACTCTTCCAGCCCGCGGCGACATGCGCCATCCCACGATTGCGCAGCTCTGCCGACGCCGTCACGTGCTTCACATACAGTGCGTCGAATTGCGACTTCGCTCGACGTTCCTGTTCCGACGCGCGCACCGCGCCCTTCACGTCGCCGAGTCTGTTGAGCAGCGTCGCCTCGCGCGCCCACGTCGACGCGAGCGTGTCGAAATACACGGGATTGTCGGGATGCGCGACGACGAGTTTCGAGGCGCGTTCAATTGCGCGTCGCAACGTCTCGCGCGCCTCGGAAAGCCGTCCGAGCTCGAGCAGAATGTCGGCCTCCTCGCGCAACAAATGCACGGCCGTCTGTTCGCCGCGCGCGTCGTTGCGATCGCGCAGCGCCTGCTCGTGAACGCGCTCCGCACTGCGGATGACGAACAGCCGCTCGTTGGCCTGACCGTCGCGCGCCGCGAGAATCGACGAACGCGCCTGCCACGCCCAGACGAGATCGTCCACCAGCGACATGTTCGTCGGATCGCTCGACGCCAACGCACGAAGTGAAGCGATCGCCTCGAAGACCAGCGCCTCCGCATCGTCGAGCGAAGGCATCGAAGTGCACGCGCCCGGCTTCTCACTGCACGCCACGATTCCCGCGCTCACGAACAACTGCGACGCCGCACGTTCGCGTTGCCACAGACGATCGTCGGGATCCGAGCGGCGCAATTCTTCCGATTCCGCGAGCACCTTTCGATAGTCGGCAAGCGCGGTTTCCGGCGACGTCGCACGATGCACGTCGCCACGCGACGCGAGCGTGAGCAACGCGGTCTTGCGCGCGGACATCGACGTCGGTCGCAGCAACTGCGCCTGCTGCGCGAGCGCAGCCGCACCATCGTGATCTTCGATCGAGGAGAAGATCACCGCACGCGCAAGCGCCGCTCGCGTGAGCGCTTGCATCGCAGTTGGGTCGGGATACGGCGCGGCTTGTTCGGCCATCGGCCCGCATTCAGGCGGCGTCTGGCCGCGACCGAACATCAACTCGGACAGGATCGTGAACGTGCGTTCGAGATCGGCGAGTGCGCGCGACGATTGGCCCAGTCGCGTTTTCACCTCGACGGTCGCGACGAGGCTTTCGGCCATGCTCGTGCAGTCGCCGCGCACGACGTCGACGGAGCCCGGCCGGTTGGCCATGATGCGCCAGTATTTGTCGGCCGCCTCGATGTACGTCACCGCCTCGGTGAGTTTTCCCTGCGTCATCAACGCGTCGCCGAGGCGATCGTGCGCGCGGGCGATTTCACGGGGAGCGTCGGGCTCGCCGGCGGCACTCTCGAACGCCTTCAATGACTCTCGAAACAGCACCACCGCCTGCTCGACGTTCCCCTCGGTGCGCATGATCTCGCCGCGATTGCGCAGCGATAGTCCGCGATTCAGCGCACTGCCCATCCCGACGCCCCGATGCTCGACCTGATTCTGCACTTGCAGCAGGAGCGTGCTCCGTCCGACGTCGCGCACCTCGCCGAGAAATTGCTCACCGAGGAGAAATCCGAGGAGATTTTCGGCACTGTCGCGCTCCTTCTGCACAGTGCGATTCGAAGTCAGCAAGATCGCGACGATCAACAGCGCGACGATCAATACCGCCGCACCGCCGGAGATCCACAATGCGCGCCGCACGGACTTCGGCAATCTCGCACTGCGCGCGGCGAACACGGATTCCGCGAGGCGGTCGTGACTCAGCTCGTAGAACGTGCTCTCCATGCGCCGTTCCTCGCGCACGAGCCGCTCGCGACTCAACACGTCGAGCGTGCGCTCGGAGATGCGGTAATCGCTGAGGATTTGTTTCTTCTCGAGCATGAGCCGCTGTCCGGCCGAGCCGAGGAGACCGTCTTCGCACAATTCGGCGGCGCGTTTGCGTTCGACGGGAGAGGAAATGTGCGACAACACGTCGCGATAGAAATTCTCGAGGACGACGCCGAACGCGTTGCTTCCCTTGAAGTCATTCAGCGTCAGCGTGACCGGTTCGCTCTGCGTCGATTCCTTCCGCTGCGCAATCCCCTCGGCGTGCTGACAAAGCAACTGCAGTTGAAACGGCTCGATGACGTCGGAGCGTCCCTTGAGGTACGTCAGCATCGCGTCGAGCGTGGCGGCGTCGTACGTGAACGG
>DASVNL010000676.1:0-1938 GCA_036383875.1 Thermoanaerobaculia bacterium | reverse complement strand
TCGCCGTTGGTCACCTGCTGTTCGCGCGCGAGCTCGGGCGAAATCTCGGCGAAGAGCTCGGGCTGCAATTCCGCCAGATGCGAGAGCGTCCGCGACATGCCGCCGGCCGTGTGATGTTCGGTGAGGCGATACGTCGTCAGGACGTACGGAAAGCGCTCGTCGGGCGACGACGCGTATGGATTGTCGGGACGCTCGAATTTCTGCGCGGCCGGATTGCTCTGCTGCGCGTACAGCGGATTGCGCGTGTTCGATTCGAGCGGCTCGTAGTGCGTCGGCAGCGGACCGTCCTTCAATCCCGACGGCACCCACAGCCAGCCGAGTCCGTCGGGATGCATGATGAACGGCGCATTGCCGGGAATCGCCTCGTCGCCGCCCTGATCTGCAGTCGGTACGTAATCGGGCGCTTTGCCGCGCGTGAAGTCGGCGACGTCGTGTCCGACCCACTCGCGTTTCTCTTCGTCCCACCACACGAGCGCCTTGCGCTCACTCCACGGTTTTCCATCGGGACGCGCGGACGCGCGGTTGTACAAGATCCGACGATCGAGCGGCCACGCGTAGCCCCAGCCGTGTCCGTAGCGACCTTTCGCATTGCGCGCATTCGCTTTGTTCTCGCCATCGAACACGCCCGAGTAAATCCAGCAACCGCACGACGTCGACCCGTCGTTTTTCAATTCGCCGAAATGTCTAATCTTCGGACCGCCGTGAATTTCGCGCAGGATTTCTTCCGCGTCTTCATCCCCGTAATCCCACGTCAACGCGCGTAACGCCGCATCGCGCGATTCGTTCGTCGCTCGGGCTTTGAGCTTGCGTCCGAGCTCGACGACGAACTGCAACTCGCTGCGCGCATCGCCGGGCGGTTCGACGGCTTTCTCGCGCCACTGCAGCATGCGCTGCGTGTTCGTGAACGTCCCTTCCTTCTCCACGTGCGACGCCGCCGGAAAGAAGAACACCTCGGTATCAATCGTCTCCGGCGATTCCTCCCAGAACGACGACGTCTCCGTCTCGACGAGATCGCGCACGACGAGCCATTTCAATTTGCCGAGCGCGGCGCGTTCGAGTTTCGCGTTGGGCGAGCCGACCGCGGGGTTCTGCCCCATCACGAACAATCCCTCGAGATTGCCGTCCATCATTTCGAGCCAGTAGCCGAAATACGAATGATCGCCGGTGAGTCGCGGGAGCCACTCGAATCCGAATTCGTTTTCGCGCGTGGCAGCGTCGCCGTAATACGCCTTCAGCAGCGACACGAGGTACTTGTCGATGTTGAACCACCAGCCTTTTTCGGCTTTGTGATTCTTGAAGTACGTCTCGAGATCATGCTCGTCGGACGCCGGCATCGGCAGATATCCGGGCAGGATGTCGTACAGCGTCGGGACGTCAGTCGAGCCTTGAATCGACGCGTGTCCGCGTAACGCCATGATCCCGCCGCCGGGACGTCCGATGTTGCCGAGGAGCAATTGCAAGATCGCGGCGGCACGAATGACCTGCACGCCCGTCGAGTGTTGCGTCCATCCGACGGCATAACAGATCGCGGCGGTTTTCTCAGGTCCGGACGCGCTCGTGAAGACGTCAGCGATTTGCAGGAACTCGTCTTTCGGAATGCCGCATGAACGCTCGACGAGTTCCGGCGTGTAACGCGCGAAATGTCGCCGCATGACCTGGAACACGCAACGCGGATGTTGCAGCGTCGGATCGCGCAGCGGATCGGATGGTTGGCCCGGCGTGCCCTGCCCTTCGCCGCGTTGTCCTGTATCGCGCGATGCGGCGTCAGCGCCGGGGTATTGCCACGTTTCGGGCGCGGAGAACAAACCGTCGAGATCTTCGGTGTCCACGAAGTCTTCGCGCACGAGCACCGACGCGTTCGTGTAATTCACGACGTAGTCTTTGAACCAGCGATCGTGCTCGAGGACGTAGCGGATCATCGCGCCGAGGAACACGAGG
>DASVNL010000675.1:0-1968 GCA_036383875.1 Thermoanaerobaculia bacterium | reverse complement strand
AGCCGCTGTTGTCGCTGTTGTCGACGGCGGTGACGACGAGGTCTTTCGTGACGTCGGCGGTGCCGTCGACGTACGGCGCGTCGAGCTGCGCGGTCCACGCCGACGCGTTCTTCGTCAGCTCGTACGACTGACCGTCGAACGACGCGTAGACGCGCTTCACGCCGGAGTCGGCGTCGCTCGCTGTCGCGACAATGTTGATCTTGTTGGCCGGACCTTCGCCGACGATCGCGCCGTTGACCGGCGCGCTGACGTTGAGCAGCGGAGCGACGCTGTCGCGCACGATCCGCAGCGTTGCAGTCGGACCAACGGTGCCGTGTGTCGCGGTGATCGTGACGTCGACCGGTGCGAGCACCGCGGTCGTCGCGATGTCGAACGTCGCGGACGTCGCGCCGGCTGCGATCGCGAGCGTGTCGGGCATCGTTGCGATCGCGCTGGTGCCTGCGATGCGCACGAGCGCGCCGTCAGCGGATGCCGGTGCGACGAGTGTGACGGTCGCGGTGACCGTGCGTCCGCCCACGACTTCGCTCGCGTCGAACGTCAGCGATGCCACGCCGACGTCGTTGGGGATCACTCCCGCGGAGACGGATGCGGACTCGAATGAGTTGCGATGGCGATCGCGCGCGCGCAGCTCGATTGCATCGCCTGCGGCGCCGCCGATCGGGACGCGGAATGAGCCGTCGGCCGCGACCTTCGCGTGATACGAGTCGCGCGGCAGTCCGGTGGTGACGTACTCGATCGACGAGACTTCGCCGGTCGCGCTTTGTTCGAACGAGATGTGCAGCAGGAGCGACGACGGAACGCTCGTCGTGATCGCATGCACCTCGACGTCATCGACGAACCAGCGCAGCGACGATGGCGTCTTCTCGATGCGGAACGCGGTCGTCGCGGTGTACGCGCCGCTCTTGCCGGTTGACGCGCCGTTCGCCCAGATCTCGTACGTGCCGTTCGTCTTCATCCGGAACGAGTTGTGACCCGGCTCGCTGTACGAGTCGGTCGTGAACGCGGGTGCGAGTCCGGCCTGCACGTTCGTCGCGGCGCTCGCGGAGAACGCGAGATAGCCGGCGCTGGTGATCGATTCGAGGGAGTGCGCGCTCTCACCGACTTGCGCGTTGTCCGCGTGCTGGACCGAGAGTCCGCCGGTGGTGCCCGCGATCACGAAGTTGCGATCCTCGAGCGTGATGCGTTTGCGCGGCGCGCCGTTCGCGTTCGTCGCGACGATTTCGAGCGGCTGATCGGGATCGCTGACCGCGCCCGCTGCGCCGATGACGACCGCGCCGTTGCGGCCTCGCGCGATCGTGATCTTCGATGCATCGATCGATGGCGCGTCTTCGTTGCCGGTCGCGAGCGACGAGCTCGCGTCCTTCGTCAGTGCGCCGCCGATTTCGACGAGGTCGTCGGTGACGACGCGCGCGTTGACGAGCGTGAGGGTGTTGAATGAATGCAGGCCGCGCAGCACCTCGCCTGCCTGGGGCATCGCGTTCGTCGATTCGAGTGTGACCCTCGACTTCGCGCCGCGTGCGAACACGAGCGCGCGACGTTCGGCGTCGCCGCGCATCACGAGCTCCGATGCGTCAGCAACCGCGAGGAACGTGTTCGGTCCCGCGGCGTTCGTCCACATCGTCGCGTTCGGCGTGATCTCGCCGGCGATCATCTCCGCGACGGCGATGCCGTCGATGGTTCCGCACGTCGCGGCGCACGTGAGCGGCTCGACGGCGGTGATCCGTTGCGCGGTCTTCGAGAACGTCGCGAAGAGCACGTCGTCCGCGGCGGGCGTGAACGTGCTGAAGGACGTGTCGGTGTCGTACTGCCACGCGGAGCCGGAGCGGCGCACGGCTACGAACTTCAGGCGATCGATGCCGACGCCCTGCGGCGAGTACAGCAGCCAGCCGTCGTACGCGACGGCGTCCTGCGTGCGAATCGTCATCGCGCCGTCTGCGATCGCGACGTCGTTCGTGATCGCGGCGATGC
>DASVNL010000674.1:0-4894 GCA_036383875.1 Thermoanaerobaculia bacterium | reverse complement strand
GGCCTTCGATCGTCTTGATGACGCGGAATGCGGAGCCGCAGGTGCAGGGGTCGCCGAGGGTGAGGAGATCGTTGAGGCGGTAGCGGATGATCGGCTGCGTCGTGCGGCCGAGGTCTGTGACGATCGGGATGACGCGGCCTTCGCCGGCGGGCTCGCATTGCACGGCGACGAGGTCTTCCTGGATGTGCAGCGATCCGTGTGCACAGCTCACGGCGAGCAACCCTTCCGTGCATTGATAGACCTGATGCACGTCGACGTTGAATCGTGCGCGCAGTCGCGTCTCGTCTTGCGGTTCGAGCACTTCGGCGACGGAGATCAGACGCTTCGGCTGGATGCGCAGCGATGGGTGATCCGCGAGCATCGCGAGCAATGACGGCGGTCCGACGACGAGGTCGGGTTGATAGGCATTCAGTGCTGCGACGGCCTCGTCGATCGGCGTCATGAGATCGAAGTAGCGGAACTGGATGAACGAGCCGAGGCGTTGATAGAGGTTGCTGTTCGAGCGGAGGAAGAAGGCGAGGCGCGTGCGGCGGATGCGATGCAGGGCGCGCGCGAGGATCGTCGCGGCCCAGGTCTGCTGTTCGCGTTCGTCGACGAGGAACAGCCCGCGATGCCCCGACGTGCCGGAGGAGAGGCCGACGGTGAGTCCGTCGATCGACGGTGCGAAATCGCGATCGCGTTCCGCGCGCAGGGCGATCTCCATCGCGTCGTCGCGCCGCACGCCGCGCGTGTTGAACGTGTCGAAGTTGGCCATCATCGACTGCTTGTCGATCGTGGGCAGCGCGCGCCAGTCGCGCGGATCGTGGTTCGCGTAGAGCGCGCGATAGAACGGCGCATTTGCGATCGCGTGCTGCACGACGGCGCGCGCCCGCTCGTCCTGATAGCGCGTCAGAGCGTCGCCGCGCAGCGAGTGAAAGCGGCGTCGCGCGCCGAGGAAGGTGAGCAGCGCTCTCATCACGCGAGCCTCTGCGCGACGATCGCGGCGGTGTCGTAGTTGCGCGAGAACGATTGGAACTCGCGACTGCGCGCGCGGATCGTCGTGTCATCGAGCAGGCGACGCAGATCGCGCACGACGGTGTTCTCGCGAAAGCGCAGGCCGAGTCCGCGATGCACGATGCGCGCGGCGTGGTCGAACTGATCGTAGTCGTGCGGCCAGACGAGCATCGGCACGCCTGCGGCGATGCACGCGTAGGTGATGCCGGTCCCGCCGTGCATGATCGCGGCGCCGTAGCGATCGAGGAAACGGTCGTACGGGAGGAAGTCGTAGTGCGTGACGTTGCCGCGCGTCTCGACGCGTTGCGAGCCGGGCTTGCCGTGTGCGAAGTGAAACGCGCAGTCAGGCATCTGCGCGGCGACGTTTTGCATCAGCTCGATCGCTCGTTCGCGCGCCCACGGGAGGTGCGTGCCGAGGGTGATGAGGATGGTGCGTTTGGTTGCGTCGAACACTGGGGTCACGTGTGCGAACGGCGGCGCTGCGACGAGTGGTCCGGCGAAGACGAACGATGCTGGCCAGTCGCGTTCGAATTCGAATTCGCGCATGCCTAAGCCGAGGATGCATTCGTCGGAGTAGGCGGCTTCGGAGCCGTCGTCGCGATACACGTCGTTGAGATGCAGCGCGCGCAGTTGCTCGCGAAACAGCAGCGCGACGCCGCGCTTGAACGTGCGGATCGCGCGACGTCCGATTGCATCGCGCATGCGTGTGATTAGCGAAGTCGCGGGACTCCAGCCGCCGAGGTAGGACGGCGTGCCGGTGCGCGACTCGAGTGCGCAGGGGCTGGGCATCGACGTCCACCAGCGAATCCCGAGCTCGCGTGCGATCAGTCCCGCGACCGGCACGGTGAAGTCGGCGATCACGACGTCGGGGCGATGTGCGGTCCACGTCGCGCGCAGCGGCGTCGCGACGTCGGTCATCAGCGCCATGTTCGCGCGGAACTGGCGATAGAGGCGCAGCGGGTTGAAGCCGGTGCGCGCTTCGGTATTTGCGATTGCCCACACGTCATCGGCGCGGCCGGGGAGGATGTCGAGTGGCTCGAGATCGCAGAGACGAATCGTCGTCGCGACGTCGGACGTGCTGAGCACGCGCGGGTTTGCGATGCCGCGGTCGCGCAATGTTTGCGCGAGTTGCAACGCCGGAAAGAGATGTCCGGCGAACGGCGGTGCGACGAAGTCAATGGCAGCCGGCATGGTCCTGCGTGCGCGGGCAGTGGCAGGCGAGCATCTGCCACTCCGGATGTTCGGCGGCGAAGCGGCGAAGTTGCGCCTGCGTGTCTTCGTAGATCGCGCTCGACTGCTGCAGCCAGCGCGACGGCGCAGGCAAACGTCGCGAATGCAGCAGCGCGTCCATGTCCCACGTCGCGTCGGCGATGTAGAAATATCGCGCGGACTCCGTGCGCATCGCGAAGCCGGTGTGGCCGGGCGAGTGTCCGGGCAGATCGACGAGCAGCATTTCGCCGTCGCCGAAGAAATCGTGTGCGCGAAACTTTTCGAACGGCGATGCGAACGCATCTTCTTCGAGTGCGACGCCGCGCGCGACGAAGTCGTCGGGCAGCAGCTTCGCGAGGAATCCGTGCGCGACCTGCTTCAGCGCGCGTTGCTTCATGAGCGACTCATATGCAGCGCGGCGATAGACGAACGTCGCGCGCGGGAAGTCGCGCAGTCCGGCGATGTGATCGCCGTGAAAGTGCGAGATGAAGATCGATTGCACGTCGTCCGCGCGCACGCCGCACGACTCGATGATCGTCGCGGCGTTGCCGTCGAGCTGCACGGGCGTCGTCCAGCGATAGATCGTTTCGGGAAGTTTGCGCGTCACGTCGGCGAAGTGCTGGCTGTAGCCGGTGTCGATGAGATGCACGCCATGCGTTGCGTGTTCGAGCAGGAGGAAGACCGCGTAGAAGCGCGTCGGGCCGGGCGTCGCGCGTCCGGCGAAGTAGCCGAACTGGTTGCAGTGTCCGGCATTCAGAAACGTCACGCGCGCGAAAGACATGGTCAGATCCGGAAGATGAGGCCCGCCTGCGAATAGCCAGCGGATGTGCCGAGGAGCATCACCGGTGCGTCTTTCGGAAGCAGACCTTCCTTGCGACATTGATGCAGCACGGCCGGGACGCTCGCCGCGATGAGGTTGCCCATCGTCGCGACGCGATTGTGAAAGCGATCGGTCTTGAAGCGCAGCAGGCGTCGCACGAGCGACAGCGCTTTCGGCGCTGCCTGATGTGGGACGACGTACACGTCACCCGGCTGTAGTCCGGCGTCGCGCAGCAGCGACTCGGTCATCGGCGGGAGATGCTTCGCCGCGACGCGCAGCAGTTGCGGCCCGTCCATGTGAAAGCGAAACGCGCTGTCGGTCGCGGCGGTGTATTGCGTGACCGGGAACGTGTGGCCGCCGCCGCGAATCTGGCAGACGTCGAGATGCTGCGCGAAGGTCTGGTGCGCGTAGAAGAATCCGGGTCGCGCATCACTGCGACGCAACACGACCGCCGCCGCGCCGTCTCCCATCAGACACGCGCTCTCCGGCTCGTTCCAATTTACGCCAAGCAACGCAGCTTCCGAACAAACGACGATGATGTTGCGATACGCGCCGGTGCCGAAGAGCGCGTTCGCGACCTGCAACGCGACGATGAATCCGAGACACGTGCTCTGCACATCCATGCACGCGATTCCTTCGGCGTCGCGGCCGAAGGTTTGTTGGATCGCCGCGGCGTTGCACGGGATCGGCTGATGACGGCACGTGCTGCCGTCGAGAATCAGATCGATGTCCGACCACGACACGTTGGCGTCGCGCATCGCATCTTCGATCGCGCGTTTGGCCATCGACGCGAGCGTCTCGGGCGCGACGCATTCGTAGCGTTCGAGCACGCCGGTGTGTTCGGCCGTCCAGCCGTTCGGAAGACCCGCGCGCGCGTCGACGTCGGATGCAGTCAGGCGCTGTTGCGGGAGATGGAGTCCGCTGCCGATGAGTTCAAAATGCTGCTGCATAGTTCATTCGCGATTTCGAGCACTGCGGTGCTGGTGAAGTAGTCGAGGTGGCCGAGATTGGGGAGGACAAGCGCGTCGTTGAAGAAGACGCGTGAGATCGCGTCGCGCGACCCGCGCACGAGCGTGCAGGGAAGCGCGGGCAACGCGCGTGCGACGGGACCGAGCGCGAGGACGTGCACTGCGCCTTCGTTTTCGTCAACACAATGGCGGAGGATTTCGAGACCGCAACTGAGCGTGATGATCAGCAGCGCGTCGGCGGAGTCACGCAGCGCGCGCCAGTGACGTCGCGCGTGTTCGATGGTCTTCGCGTTCGATGCGTTGATGAACTGTCGCGTGTTGCGCCAGCTCGCGACGAGCAAGCCGGGATCGCGGCGCGGCGTTGCCGAGTCGACGTACGGAAAGTTGAGAAAGACTTTCGCGGAGTGCGGCGCGTCGAGACGCTGAAGAAAGTCGCGCTGCGTGTCGCTGAGCGCGCACGTCGACGGATCGCTGAGACCGCTCAGGATCGCGATCTTCAGCGGCGTGTCGGCATGATGAGTCGCGGGACGGGTGATGAGCATCAGTCCTGCCCCACGTAGGAGAACGTGCCGTCGCGGCCGAGGAGGATGCGGCGCGTGCGCCACTGCAGCGAGTGTTGCAGGCACGCGTGCAACCAGTGCAGCGGCTGCAGCAGTTCCGAGAGGATCGACGTCAATGGATTGAATGCAACGCGCGTCTGGAAGATCGATGCGTGCAGAGTACGCAGCAGCACGTGACGCACGAGCAGCGCGAACGCGAGGATCGCAGCCGGGATGACTCCGCCCGCGGCGCTGAGAAACGACAGCGCGAAGAGAATCGGCGGGAATCCCATCAGTGGCACGACGAGCAGTTGCAGGCGCGCGGGTTGATCGCGCAGCAGTACGTTCGCGAAGAGAAACCAGCG
>DASVNL010000673.1:0-5984 GCA_036383875.1 Thermoanaerobaculia bacterium | reverse complement strand
CCAGTCGACGACGAGACGTTGTCCTGAATCACGAGGTTCCCCTCGGTGATGCTGAACGCTCCATGCGCACCCGCGGTATGCATCGCGTCGGCAGTGAACGGCGCTTCCCAGATTCCACCCGCAGCGACGCCGTTGAATCCGCCCGTGCCGACGACGCCGCCGGTCGAGCTGTTCCACGAACCCGCGATTTCGTTCTGCGGATCGTTGAACACGACTTCGTTGAAGCCGTTCGCGCCGGAGAGTCCGCCGACGGGACCGTTGCGCACGCCCGCGTACGTGTAGAGGATCTTCGCCTCGCTGTACGACGTCCACGAGCTCATCGCGGTCTGCAATTCGCTCACGCCGCCGCCCGCGTATCCGGGCTGTGTTCCTGCGCTGTACCACGCGGCGTTGCTGCCGTTGTCGAAGCGGAACCAGCGATAAATCGTCGGCTCGGAGATGAGTGTGAAGTTCGCCTGGACTTTCGACGGCGTCGCAACGCCGCCCTTCGCAAGGATCGGATTCTCGACGCCGTAGTTGCGCACGCCCGCGCGTCCCGCGAGGCGATCGTCGATGAACTGATCGAAGCCGCGCGCATCGCGTTGCACGTTCTTCGACGCGATCGGCTGGAACGCGGAGTCGAGCAGCACGACGTCCGCCGTCACGTCGTCGCGCCGCCAGAGTCGCTGGCCATCGGTCGTGGTCGCCTCATCGAACTTGCCGACGAACAGATCGACGACGCGATACGCACCGTCGTTGTCGTGGGTGAGGAAGAGCAGGACGCGCTGTCCGCTCTCGAACTCGGGCGCGCCGAAGATTTTCGTGATGCGATCGTCGAGCATCCCGCCCGGCTCGCGCACCGCGATCGTGCCGCTCGCCTCACCCTTCACGGTGCGCGTCACGGCAATGCTGGCCTCGGTCCAAATCGAACCATTGCGGTCGTACGGCGTCGACGCGATGACCTCGCCCTCGACGATGACCTGCGCCTTCGCGATGAGCTGCTCGTCGCTCGGCAAGACGATCGTCGTCGCCTGCGCCGCCATCGCCGCGATCATCAGGACACACGCCGCCCCATACACCCGCAGAGTTCGATTCAAATTGGCCTCCGATTTTAGTTATTCGGCCTTAACGAATCTTAGGACGAATCGGATTCCGGCGTCCGTCAGGAGTTTGTAAGTTTTGACGGCCCCAGCCACCTCACGAGAAACTGCGCTCCTCGATGAAGACGAACGCCGCGCGCCTCCTCGACTCCCTCGGCATCGCCTACGAGATTCGTGAGTATGAGGTCGATCCCGACGATCTCGCAGCGGAATCGGTTGCGCGCAAGGTCGGACTGCCGCCGGAGCAGGTGTTCAAGACCCTCGTCGCGCGTGGCGACAAGCACGGCATCTGCTTCGCCGTCGTGCCGGGCGATCAGCAACTCGACCTCAAAGCGCTCGCGACGCTGACCGGCGACAAGAAGATCGACACCGTCGCGTTGAAAGAAGTGCAGCCGCTCACCGGCTACATCCGCGGCGGCGTCACTGCGCTCGCGGCGAAGAAGAACTATCCCGTCTTCGCCGACGAAACGATCGAGCTGTTCGACATCATTTCGATCTCGTCCGGCATGCGCGGTGCGCAACTCATCCTCTCGCCGGCGGACTACCTGCGCGCGACGAGCGCGAAGACCGGCGCGATCGCGAAGGACAAGTAGCTACGCGACCGGAATCGTGAAGCGAAACACCGCGCCGCCATTCGGCGCGTTTTCCGCCCACACGCGTCCGCCGTGCGCCTCGACGATGCCGCGCACGATCGCGAGCCCGAGGCCGGCGCCCATGTGCGCGGTCTTCTTCGCTTGCCAGTACGTCGTGAACACGTGCTTGAGATCCGACTCAGGAATCCCCGGGCCGCTGTCGCGTACGACGAACTGCACCTCGCCATTCACCGGCCGCGCTTCGATCGTGATCGCGCCGCGTTCCGGCGTGAACTTCATCGCGTTGCCGATCAGATTGCCGAACACCTGCATCATTCGCTCGCGATCCGCGCACACCGACGGCAGCGGCTCGGGGATGTGACACACGATGCGCTGCCGCTTCAACTCCGCAAGCGGTTCGTTCGATGCACACACCTCGCGCACGAGCGCCTCCGCGTCGAGAGGCGTCGTCTCGACCGACAACGCGCCGCTCTCGACGCGCGCCACGTCCAGCAGATCCTGGATGAGCCGCTGCATCTGCCTCGCGGACGCGAGGATCGTGTCGATGAACTCGCGCTGTTCGTGCGGTTCGACTTCGCGCAACAGGTCCGCGCTCAGCGCGATCTTCGTCAGCGGATTGCGGAGGTCGTGCGACACGATACCGAGCGTCTCGTCGCGCACGCGCACCGCCGCCTCGGCTTTCACTTTCGCCTCGCGTTCCTGCTCCATCAACCGCACGCGGCGCAGCGCGAGTGATGCGAGATCGCCGAGGGTGCGGGCGCGGACGACGTCGCCGTCGCCGAAACTTCGACCCGAGGAACGACTGTTGAGCAGCACCAGCGCGCCGAGCGGTTCCTCCTCGGCGATCAGCGGCGTGACCAGCACCTGACAGTCGCGGCACGAATCGCTGAGATACGGCGCCATGTTCCGGCCGACGTCGGTCATGTCGGTGAGAATCACCGGCGCGGTTTTCCTCATGATCTCGTCCGTCATCGAGCCGGGGAACTCCACGCGCAGCCCGCGCGGCGGCGTGCCCTTCCCCGCCGCGGCGACCACTTCGACGGACCTCGATTCGCCGTGCGGCATGATGCGCTCGACGTAAACGCCGTCCGCGCGCGTGACGAGCGTCGCGCGATTCGTGATCTCGGTGAGCACGTCCGACATCTCGACGGCGCCGGTGAGCGCGCTCGCGAGTCGTCGAAACGACGCTTCCTCTTCTGCGCGACGCTCGAGTTGCTCGCGCGCCGCTTCCGCTTCAGCGCGCGCCTGTTGTTCCTGCTCCAACGCGCGTTTGCGCTCCGTGACGTCGCGCGCGAAGCCGGTGAAGATCGTGCGGCCGTCCGAGGTCCATTCGCCGAACGAGATCTCGCACGGAAACTCGTGACCGTCTTTGTGCAACGCCGACAGCTCGACACCGGTCCATGGAATCGTGCGCCGGCGCGTCTCCAGAAATCGCTGGATACCGCGGTGATGCTGTGCGCGCAGCCGCTCCGGAATGATGACGTCGAGCGTCTGGCCGGTGAGCTCGTCGGGCCTGTAGCCGAACATCCGCTCGACGGCGGGATTGCAGAACAGGATCACGCTCCTCTCATCCATCGTGAAAATCGCGTCCTGCGCGGTCTCGGACACGACGCGATAGCGCTCTTCACTTTCGCGCAGACTCTCCTCGATGCGACGCCGCTCGATGTACTCGCCGAGCTGCGCGCCGATGAGCGTCATCACCGGGAGCAGCGATTGATCGGGCTCACGCGGCGCGGCGCTGAAGAACTCCATCGCGCCGATGACGCGGCCCGCACACGTGATCGGAAACGCGAACGCGCCGCGAATCCCTGCCTCCTCGGCGAGCGACGCGCGCGGATACTCGGAGTGCGCGGCGAAGTTCGTCACCCACACCGCTTCGCGCGAATCCCACACCACGCCGATCAGCCCTTCGCCCGCGCGAACGCTCTGCTTCTCACAAAGCGCGCTGGCGCGCTCAGGATTCACGTGCGACGAATGCCAGTGATCGACGCACGCCATCGCCTCGCCGCGGATTTCCCACAACGCGCCGATGTCCCACTCGAGGTTCTCGCAGATGATCTGCATGATCCGCTGCGCGGTCGCCTCGAACGGACGCTCTTCGTTGAGCAGGTTCGTGAGCGCGAGTTGCGCAGTAAGTCGTTGCTCGGTGCGCTGCTTCTCCGTCTTGTCGCGCGCGAACTTCGCGAAGCCGGTGAGCCCGTGCTCGTCGCGGATCGCGATCGTGAAGCCGTCGACGAAGACGAGCCGCCCGTCGGAGCGCAAATGCCAGCGCGTGTCTTCGCTGCGTCCGACCGTGCGCGCCTTTTCGAGCTCGGCGGCGGGAGCGCCGCGATCGCGGTCGCCGTCGATGAAGAGCAGCTCGAACGAGCGGCCCAGTACGTCGGCCTTCGGCCAACCGAAGATCGCCTCCGCACCGGCATTCCACAGGACGATGTGCCCCGAGTCGTCGAGCACGAGGATCGCGAGATCCGTTACCTCTTCGGCGATCCGCCGATACGCGCTGTCATTCATGGTGAGTCGCGCGCGTAGGGAGCACAGGTTGTGCCGCACGCGGCCGCGCCGGGAATCACGCGCTTGGTTGAAGAGGTTGGCGCTGCTAGACTTCGCCGCCGCGCGTTTTTTGGGGAGTCGCCAAGTGGTAAGGCAGCGGCCTTTGGAGCCGCCATTCGAAGGTTCGAATCCTTCCTCCCCAGCTCATCCTGTTCGCGCGCGTCTCATTGGGCCTCAACTTGCAAATAACTGTCGCAAGTGGAGGTGTACACATGAGAAAGACGATCGCGGCCGCGTTCGCCATCGCAGTGTTGCTGCTGTCGGTGCGAGCGCACGCCCTCGAGAACGAGGACCTGCTCGCGCTCGTGGCGATGCCCTTGGCAGTCGCGGCTGTATCCGAGATCACCGACGTCCCGATGAACGACCTCGTCGACGTCGTCACATTAATGAATGATGCGGAGGTCGCGCCGCCGCAGTTCCTGGAAGTCGTGCGCTACGTTCCCGTCGCGCTCGTCGTCGAGCAGCCGAGCCAACCGAGGTTCGTGGACTATGTGAGGTCGCGGACGACCGAGGGATTGCGCGGCACGATGCTCGTCACGTCGATCGAAGACCGGCTGCGCCTCTATGACGTCGACGTCGTGAAACTGACTGTCGATCGTCCGCGCAGCTTCGACGTCGGCGACGACTTCATCCCCGCCATCGTGCGCACCCGCATCGTCGAGTCGCGCAGCTCGCATCCGCACGGCGGTCCTCCCGGACAGTTGAAGAAAGTCGCGGGCGTGCAGACCGGCGCGGAAATCGTGCATCGCGACAAAGGCACGCGCGTCGCGGCGGGTGACGATCGCGGGCGCGGCAAAGGCAAGGACAAGAACAAAGGTGGCCACGGCAAGGGCCACGGAAAGGGGAAAGGATGAGAACTGCAGCAACACTCTCCCTCTTCTTGATGATCGCGTGCGGCGGACGCGATGCGCAGAACGTGCGCTCCGCGGATACTGCGAAAACGCCGGCCGCGGAAACGACCACCGTCGCGGCGACCACGCTTACGCCCGAGCAGCTCGGAGAGCTCGGCGCGCAGATTCGCAAGGAGCCTGCGCGCGCGCAGGAACTGCTCGCGAGTCACGGGATGAACGCGCAGTCGTTCGAGAAGGCGATCCGCGATGTGACGGAGAAGCCGGAAGAATCGAAGCGGTACGCCGAGGCGTATCGCAAGGCAAGTAGCTGATCCGAGTCTGATTGCGGGTTTTCTTCGCGCGGGATGCGGATTTCTCCGCACCCGCGCGTACTTTTTGCGCCTTTGGGCGTGACAACCTCATTTCCTGCGTGCTATCTTGCCACCCGTAATTCCACACGTCATGGCTCACTACGACGACGAGACATTATTCCAGTACGTGGAGGGGACCTCACCGATTGCGAGTGAGATCGAGCTCCATATGTCGTCGTGCGACGCCTGCGCGGACGAAGTGGTCGGTCATCGCGAGATCGCCGACGTGCTGCGGACCGCCGACGCATGGGAAGACGAGTCGCCCGCGCCGCGACGGTTCGTCGTCGACGTCGTGGCGTTCGCCGAGCGTGCCCGCGTCGAGGAGTTGAACGCCGCGCGAATCTGCACAGAGGTCCTCACGGGACCATCGGCGTGGTGGCCGCAGCGGTTGCGTCAGGCGTCGAACGCGCAAATCGGCGGGATGGTCAAGGAACTAATCGACCGCGCGCGGGTGATCATCGACACATCGCCCGCGAATGCGCTCGCCGTCACCGCGCTGGCGATCGACGTCGCGAATGAGTTGGACGTCAACGAGTATCCCTGCGACTACGTCGTGAAGTT
>DASVNL010000672.1:0-4509 GCA_036383875.1 Thermoanaerobaculia bacterium | reverse complement strand
GGCAACGAGTCGCGAACGGCCTTATCGACTTTCGGATCGACGTCGATCGCGAAGAGCGGCAGGCAGACGAAGAGCGCAGAAGTGGCAAGGAGGACGCGTTTCACGGGAAGAGGAACTGTCGCGCCCGGGTGGGACATTCCGCGAGGAACGGGTTGGCGGTTGGCAGTTGGCGGTTGGCGGGAAGCTCCCAACCACCACGAACTCTCTCCCGCCAACTGCCAACCGCCAACCGCCAACTGCTAATTATTCGGCGGGGCCTGCGAGATGTCCTCGATCGTGTTGCCGACTTTGCCCGACTGGTTCGTGTTCGTGGCGATGTCGCCGATCGACACGATGCCGACGAGCTCGTCGTTGCCGTTCACGACTGGCACGCGGCGGATCTCCGAGTTGCCCATCGTCTTCAGCACGTCATTCACGTCCGCGTCGTCGCGAACGGTCTGCACGCTTTTCGACATGAGCTCGTTGACGCGCACATCCTCGAGATTCCGTCCCTCGGCGATGCCGCGGACCACGATGTCGCGATCGGTGATGAGACCGATGATCTTCTTTCCGTCGACGACCGGCACGACGCCCGTGTCACGGTCCTTCATGATGCGTGCGACGTCGCGGATGCTGTCCTTCTCGCTCACACAATCCGGGTTCGCCGTCATGACGTCGCGGATGGAGCGGCTCTTCTGATTGGCCATCATTCCTCCTTCGTGTAACCGAAGAAGGAAGAGCAATGAGGGTGCCGGATGATGGGCACCCTCATCGAGAAAAAATCAGAAGCGGACGCGGAGCCCGGCGCCGAGGGTCATGTAGCGGGAGTCGAACTCGGAGTTGGTCCAGTGATAGGCGCCTTCGACGAGGATGCCGTAGCGGCGCGAGAGCGGGAAGTCGGCGTTGACGCCGCCGACGAAACCGTAGTTGCTGATCGAGTCGCCTTCATCCGGACTCTGCCGGTAGTAGCCGACGCCACCGAACAGTCCGCTCGATCCGAACGCCTCGGAGAAGCGGTACTCGACCACCCCTTCGATGTGCTGCACTTCGCCTTCGAAGTCGCGGCGGAACGTTTCCGTGCGAATCACGCCGTCGGTCCCGACGACCTGGTCTTCGTACTCCGTGGCGATCTGCGTCTGAATCCGGCCGCCGCGGATCTTGAAGTTCAGCTCGGGCTCGAGCTGCATCGACCAATAGAGATCGATGGCGTTGTTGCTCAATGCGAAATTGCTTTCCGTGAAGTCGCCCGGCAGGTGTTCCGCGCCTTCGACGAAGCGGCGGCTGCCGCCGACGATGACGCCGACCTCGGAGTTTTGCGCCATCAGGGGAAGCGCGCCGCAGAGCGCAAGTGCTGCAAGGATGAGGGTCCGTTTCATGGGCGGCACTATAAGGGACGTCTTCAGATTCTTCAAAAGTCACACTCCTCTGGCGTGAGTACAATGTCGCGCGTGCAGAGCCGAGCCGCCAGCGCGTTGTCGATACTAGGACGCGAGGCGCTGCGAATCGTTCTGCCGTCGTGGTGCGTCTCCTGCCGCCGCGAGCTTCCGTGGAGCGAGCGCACCGCATCCTGCTGCGCCGATTGCTGGGCTGCGCTGCCGAAATATCGCGGGCCGAAATGCGTCTCCTGCGCCCTTCCGTCTCCCGTTCCTGACGCCGAACCATACCTCTGCATCCCCTGCATGACGCATCGCCTGCCAGTCGATTGGACCGAGGCGTGGGGCGAATATGCGGGATCGCTCGAGCGTCTGCTGCACGCGCTCAAGTTCGAGCGCCACGACTTTCTCGCCGACTCATTGGCGTCGCTCTCTGAAGAGACGTTGCGAGCGCGCGGCGATCTCGCGTTCGATACGATCGTCGCGGTGCCGATGTCCGCCGCGAAGCAGAGGAAGCGGGGCTACAACCAGGCCGAGCTCCTTGCACGCGCGCTCGCGTCGCGCGTTCGCGTGCGTTGTGATATGACGCTTCTCCGCCGCCGAGGAGAGCGGGCCACGCAGTCGACGCTTCCGAAGCGCGATCGCGCGGCCAATGTCCGTGGCGCATTCGCAGCCTCATCCCGCGTGAAAGGAAAATCGATTCTCGTCGTCGACGACATCTGCACCACGGGCGAGACGCTCCGCGAGTGCGCCAGCGCGCTGCTGCGCGAAGGAGCCTCGCGCGTCTGCGCCGTCACTGTCGCCAAGGCGAGTTGATCACTGCATGTTCCGAGCTTTCTTCATCGCCCTCTCCGAGAGCCGCGCCATTCGCGGAATCGCCGAGCGGTCGGCCATTGGCCGCCGCCTCTCCGGACGCTTCGTCGCCGGCATGTCCGTCGAAGACGCGCTCGCCGCCACCGCCGCCACGACCGCGAAGGGCATGTCCGTCTCGGTCGACAACCTCGGCGAGAACGTCACGAACGTCGAAGAAGCCAAGCACTCCGCGAAGCTCTACCACGAGATGCTCGACGAGCTGCACGCGCGGAAGCTCAACGCGAACGCGAGCCTCAAGCTCACGCACATGGGCCTCGACGTCGATGAGAAGCTCGCGCTGGAGATTGCGAGCGATCTCGTCGCGCACGCCGCGCGCATCGACAACTTCCTGCGCATCGACATGGAAGGCTCGCCGTACACCGAGAAGACGTTGAAGTTCGTGTACGACCTCCACGCGCAGCCCGGCAACGCGGGTCACGTCGGCGCGGTCATCCAGGCGTATCTGCATCGCAGCCAGAAAGACATCGAAGAGCTCTGCGCGAAAGGCATTCGCGTCCGCCTGTGCAAAGGCGCGTACAAAGAATCCGCGGAGATCGCGTATCAGGACAAAGCCGAAGTCGATGCGAACTTCGTGAAGCTCATGAAGATCCTTCTCAAGAGCGGCACGTACCACGGCATCGCGACGCACGATCCGAAGATGATCGACGCGACGATCGCGTTCGCGCGCGCGGAGAACATCTCGCCGAAGTCGTTCGAGTTCCAGATGCTCTACGGCGTCCGCCGCGATCTGCAGGAGCAGCTCGTGAAGGATGGATGGGGGATGCGCGTCTACATCCCGTTCGGCACGGAGTGGTATCCGTACCTGATGCGCCGCCTCGCCGAGCGTCCCGCGAACGCGATCTTCATCCTCAAGAATCTCTTCAGAAAGTAACAAACGGCGCGCGGAAGCGTTCGTACACTCGCGGCACGATGCGAATCACTGCTGCTGTGCTTGCGCTTGCGTTGTGTGTCCCTCTTTTCGCTGACGCCGTCGAAGACGTGCGTCAGGCGGAGACCGGTTTCGCGAAGGCGTTCGCCGATCGCGATAAAGCGAAGTTCTTCTCGTACGTCGCCGACGACGCAGTCTTCATCTCCGCCCTCGGCACGCAGCGCGGCAAGACGCAGATCGTCGATCGCTGGTCGCGATTCTTCGACGGCGTCGCGGAGGCGCCGTTCAGTTGGGGACCGGAGCGCGTGGAGATCACGAGCGGGGGAACCGTCGGCTTCTCGATGGGGCCGATCTACGGACCTGACGGGAAACACGGCGGCTACTACTCGTCGATCTGGCACAAACAGCAGGACGGCGCGTGGAAGGTCGTCTTCGATGGTCCGGGAAATCCGGGCGCGCCGCTGAAGGAAACCGCAGCGCCGTTCGAAGAAGGCTTCGTCGACGCGGAAGGCGGCGCGAAGCTCTACTACCGAAAACTCGGGCAAGGTCCGGTGACCATCATCGCGCCGCTCGACTTCGTGCTGCACGAAGAGCTCAAGCAGTTCGCCGACATCGCGACCGTGATCACGTATGACCTGCGCAGTCGCGGCAAGTCGTCGAAGATCGACGATCTGTCGATGCGCACCGTCGAGCAGGACGTGCGCGATCTCGAAACGGTCCGCGCGAAATTCAACGTCGAGAAGTTCGTCCCGATCGGCTACTCGTACCTCGGCAAGGTCGTCGTGATGTACGCCGCCGCGCATCCGGATCGCGTGCGCCGCGTCGTGCAGATCGGACCCGTGGGCAACGTGCCAAAGATGGTCAGCAATCAGATGTCGCTCAAAGAGCTCGGCGTGCCCGAGGCCGATTCGACACGCTTCGCGGAGCTGCGCGCGTCCGGCGCGATGGAGAAATCGCCGAAGGAGTTCTGCGAGGCGCAGTGGAAAGTGATCCGCTACAACTTCGTCGCGAATCCGAAGAACGCGTCGCGCATCGACGGGCCGGCGTGCAACTACGAGAACGAGTGGCCGGTGAACTTCAATCGCGCGATGGCCGTCCTCTGGCCCACTGCGATGAAGCCGATGAGCGACGCGGACCTCGCGAAGGTCACGATGCCGGTGCTGACGATCCACGGCACGCAGGACCGCAACGCGCCGTACGAAGGTGGTCGCGAGTGGGTGCAGGCGTTGCCCGATGCGCGACTCGTCACCGTCGAGCATGCCGCGCACGCCGCGTGGGCCGACGATCCGGTCGCCGTTTTTGGCGCAATTCGGCACTTCCTGCGAGGCGAGTGGCCGTTAGGCAGCAAAAAAGTGTGACCAATGACCTTGGCGTCGAGTAGGTAAGAGCGTAAAGTTTCTCCGTTCCGAATCAGAT
>DASVNL010000671.1:0-14986 GCA_036383875.1 Thermoanaerobaculia bacterium | reverse complement strand
CTCGTCGGCAAGTCGAAGTCGATCGAGCTGATGATCGAAGGGAGCCTGCACGAGTTCGAGAAAGGCCTCGAGCTCGGCGTGATCAACTACCTCTGGCCCGCCGAAGAAGACGGGCAGCAGTGGTGGGATCGCGTGATGGAGTACGCGTGGAGCTTCTGCCCGCCGCACAAAGCATCGAAGGCGGTCGGACGCATCAAGCGTTCGGTGCAGAGCGGCTGGGAAGTCCCGATCGAGTCGGGACTCGCGCTCGAGCGCGAGCTGCAGCAGCAGCTTTTCCAGAGCGACGACGCGCGCGAAGGTCTCGACGCGTACAGTGAGAAGCGCAAGCCGTCATTCACCGGTAAATAGGACCCCATTCAATGCGCTACCGAAAACTGCATCACACGGATCTTTCAATCTCCGAGCTCGGACTCGGCACCTGGACATTCACCACGGGCTGGTGGGGGACCTACACCGACGAGGAAGGGCAGCGGCTGATCCGCGCCGCGATCGAGCGTGGGATCAACTACATCGACACGGCGGACGCGTACGGCAACGGCCGCGGCGAAACGATCCTCGCGCCGATCCTGAAAGAACATCGCGACCTCGTCGTCGGCACGAAGTTCGGCTACGACTTCTACAACAACCCCGAACGTCCGCGCGGTCAGCGCGAGCTGCCGCAGAACATGTCGCCCGAGTTCATCCGCTTCGCGTGCGAGCAATCGATGCAGCGGCTCGGCGTCGATCACATCGGCATCTACCAGCCACACAACCCGCGCGTCGTCGTGCTGATGCAGGACGAGCATTGGGAAACGCTCGAGCGTCTGAAGGAAGAAGGAAAGATCTCGACGTACGGACCGTCGCTCGGGCCGGCGATCGGCTGGCGCGACGAAGGCGTTTACTCCGCGGCCGTGCGCAACGCGCCGGTGACGCAGATGATCTACAACATCCTCGAGCAGGATCCCGGCGCTGAGTTCATCCTCGCCGCCGAACGCGGTCCGTCGTACGCGGGCGTCGCCGAAGCGATGCGCGGCGAGACGGGCAAGAAGGTGTGTGAGCGCAGCGGCGCGTACGAAGAGTCTTTCCGCGCTTGGAAGTCGGATCCCGACCCGCAGTTCCTCATCCGCGTCACCCACTCCTCGGGGATGCTCGAAGGGAAGTACACGATCGACACGAAGTTCGACGAGAGCGACCACCGCTCGCATCGTCCGCGCTCGTGGCTGGTCGAGGGCATCCAGAAAGTCGAGCGCCTGCTGCCGTTCTGCAAAGAGCGCGGCGTGACGATCGGACAGCTCGCGCTGCTCTGGTTGTATGCGCACCCATCGATCGTCGGTGCGCTGCCGAACATCTACGACGAGGCGCAACTCGACGAGTTCGCAGCGGCGTCCGATCATGCGCCGCTCACGGACGACGAGATGGAGCGCATCCACGCGCTGTACGAAAAGAATTTCGAGATCACGCCGTATCAGGAGCCGGCAGTCGTCTGAGCGAGCGGATGCACCGGTGGCTGCGCGTGGCGCTGGCGATCGTCGTCGCCGCGCTGGCCATCGGCAGCGCGCGCAATGACAGCGCGACCGCCGACGAGCCCGCGCACATCGCGAGCGGTCTGATCAAGCTCACGCAAGGGCGGCTCGAGTTCTATCGCGCGCAGGCGCCGCTGATGAACGTGTTGTGCGCGACGCCGCTGGCGATCGCCGGATATCGCGTTCCCGCGACGCTGCCACAGCGCGCGTGGCTTGCAGGTCATGCGCTGCTGTATCGATCGGGCTACGACGCGCGACGCATGCTCTTCCTCGCGCGCCTTCCCGTGATCGCGTTGCTGATCGCGCTCGCATTCGCGGTGTCGCTGTTCGTCTTCGACGTGACGCGCAATCACGTCGCGTCGCTCATCGCGTTCGCGCTGACCGGCTTCTGTCCCAATCTCCTCGCGCACGGCCGGCTCGCCACCGTCGACCTCGGCGTCGCCTGTTTTCTGTTCATCGCCGCGGCGTTGTTCCTGCGACTCCTGCGCGAACCGTCGGCGCCGATCGCGATCGCGTGCGGACTCGCGACCGCGTGTGCGATCGCATCGAAGACGTCGGGCGCGCTGATCGTCGTGTTCTTTCTAGCGGTCGCGCTGATTCGCCATCGCGACGCGCTGCGTGCGAAGCGCGCGTTGCTCATCAGCGCCGGCGTCGCGATCGCGTTCTTCGCGACGCTCTACATGCTGCTCGCGCGGACGTTCGATCCGACGCTCGCGTTTCGTGAATACCTCGCCGCGATCGACATCGTGAGCGGTCTCTACAAACGCGGCTTCACGCTGCCGCAGTTTCTGCTGGGCGAGTTCTCGAGCACTGGCTGGCCGCAGTACCACCTCGTCGCGTTTCTGCTGAAGACGACGCTGCCCGCGTTGCTCCTCGCGATCCTCACGCTCGTCGCAGCGGTGAAACGTCCGCGCTTCGAGACGATCGCGCTGCTCGCGTTCGCGATTCTGTTTCTCGCCGTCTCGTCCTTCTCGAAGTTGAACCTCGGCCTGCGTCACATCCTGCCGATGTACCCGTTTCTCTACGCCGCGATTGCAATCACGCTCGCCGATGCGTCGCGCAAGATCGTCGTGCCGGCGTTGCTCGTCGCGTGGCATGTCGCAGCGGCGCTGTTCGCGTACCCGGCATACATCAGCTACTTCAATCCGGTGATTGGCAGCGCGCGCAACGCTGATGCGTTTCTCATCGACTCGAATCTGGATTGGGGACAAGACCTCCATCGACTCGCGCTGTGGAGCGGCGAGCAGCCGATTCGCGTGCACTACTTCGGCGGCGGCGATGTCGCGTACGAATTCGGATCGCGCGCCGAGGCCTGGCCTGCGCCGCGCGCGGCGCCGTTGCCGCGCGGACTCTTCGCGGTGAGCAAGCACATCTACCGAATCACCTTCATGCCGGGATCGCGCGAGACGTACGGCGAATACCTCGAGCGCTCGCGTGCGAAGTACGTGACGACGGTGGGGGGCTCGATGGATGTGTATCGCGTGGAGTAGCATCCGCACCCATGACTGCCATCGCTGCCGATCCCTCGATTCAGAACAAGCTTTTCATCAACGGTGAGTTCGTCGATGCCCGCTCGGGCGAGACGTTCGGCACGATCAATCCGGCAACGGAAGAGAAGATCACCGACATCGCCTCCGCCGGAGTCGAGGACGTCGACGCGGCCGTGAGTGCCGCGCGCGCGCAGATGGAGCCGGGCTCCGAGTGGCAGAAGATGAAGCCGCGCGATCGCGCGAAGATCCTGTGGCGCATCGCCGACATGCTCATGGCGCGCGCCGATGAGATCGGGCGCATCGAGACGATCGACAACGGCAAGCCGATCTTCGAGTCGCAGTACGTCGACACACCCGCCGCCGCCGAGTGCCTCTACTACTTCGCCGGCTGGTCCGGAAAAGTCGGCGGCGAAACGCTGCCCGTTGCGGACAACGCATTCACATACACGCTGCGCGAGCCGGTCGGCGTCGTCGGCGCGATCACTCCGTGGAACTTCCCCCTGATGCTCGCGGTCTGGAAGATCGCGCCGGCGCTCGCGTGCGGCAACACGGTCGTCATCAAGCCGGCGTCGAACACGTCGCTGTCGCTGCTGAAATTCGCCGAATACGCGAAAGAGTGCGGACTTCCGCCCGGCGTGTTGAACGTCGTGCCGGGACGTGGCAGCGTCGTCGGCAATGCGATCGTCGATCATCCCGGCGTCGACGCGATCACGTTCACCGGGTCCACCGAAGTCGGCAAGGGCCTGATGGCACGTGCCGCGAAGACTCTGAAGAAGGTCGCGCTGGAGCTTGGCGGCAAGTCGCCGAACATCGTCTTCGCCGACGCCGATCTCGACGCGGCCGCGCGCGGTGCACTCAACGCGATCTTCTACGGCAAGGGTGAAGTCTGCGCCGCGGGCTCGCGTCTGCTCGTCGAAGAGAGCGCGCACGAAGAGTTGATGGCGAAGGTCGTCGAGCGCGCGAACAAGATGGCCGCCGGAGATCCGCTGCATCCGAAGACGCGACTCGGCGCGATCGTCTCGAAAGAGCAGATGGAGACGGTGTTGTCGTACATCGAAGCCGGCAAGAGCGAAGGCGCGAAAGTCATCGCGGGCGGCGAGCGCACGGACATCGGCACGGGCAAGGGCTACTTCATCAAGCCGACGATCTTCGACGACGTCACGCCCGAGCATCGCATCGCGCGCGAAGAAATCTTCGGACCGGTCCTCGCGACGATCAAGTTCAAGGACGCCGAGGATGCGATTGCGAAGGGCAACAACACGGTGTACGGACTCGCGGCCGCGGTATGGACGCGCGACGTGTCGAAAGCGCATCGCATTGCGCGCGCGATCAAAGCCGGCACGGTCTGGGTCAACACGTACAACCTGTACGATCCGGCGTTGCCGTTCGGCGGCTTCAAGGAGTCGGGCTTCGGCCGCGATCAGGGCAAAGACGCGCTCGAGAAGTACACGCAGACGAAGTCGGTCTGGGTGAGTCTCTAACGGCGCGTCAGCTTTCGAACCAGCACTTTCACGAGGTTCTCTTCTTCGCCCGGGATCTGATTCTGATGAATCAGAATCGGCCCCGCGGCGAGAGCGGGCAGATAGTGCGGCGCTGAGCCGAGAGCGATGGGAGCTTCGCGGATGGTGCCGTTGGTGTTCAGCACCGCGACGTGAGGCGAGTCCTGCAGGTCGTTCCAGACCAGCAGCGTGCCGCCTTCGAAACTCGTGAGTCGAGGAGTGACGGAAACGCCGGAGTTGATCGTGCGGATGAACGTCGTTGCGGGTGTGCGCGCGACTCCTTCGACACTGATCAACTGCCACTCGACCACATGTGTGTGCCCCTCGGCAAACGCCACGACGAACGACTCGCCGTTCCACATCACCGCGGGATTGTGTCCGGTGACCGCGGAGATGCGCATCGGGATCGCCGTGTTGCCGGGCGTGAGCACCGCGCCTTCGACGCCGCGCCTGCTGGTGTCCCACACGATCATCGCGCCTGCCGGCGTCGCCGCGATCTCGAGCGCGCGCGGTCCGTTCACATCGGCCACCTTGACGCGCTCGGAGAGCGCGCCGTCCGCCGACATGCGCACGACGAAGAGCGCGTACGGCAGCTCGCCGCTGCCGTTGACCACGTTGTTGTCGAGGTACGCGATGATCCACTGCGTGCCGTCCCACGCGGCTGCATGAAAGCCCGCGTTTACGGTGGGGATCGTGATCGGATTGCCCACGCGGCCTGCCGGCGTCACCTGCGCCGTCGAGATGCGCTGGTGCGTCCAGTCATTGACAGTGACGAGCCACGCCGATCCGTTCCACGCCACGCGCGGCGGATACGTCGGACCGAGGATGACGTCGATGCCTGCCGGATCGAGCGGACGTCCTTCCGCGTCGATGCGTCCCGCGACGACCGCGCTCGGCTCCGCACCGCGCCACTCGCTCCAGACCGCGAGCGCGAGCGAGCCGCCACTGGCGATGTCGCTCGCGAACTGCGTCGCGGGTCGTAGATCGAGATTCACCGCGCCGCGCGCACCGTCGACGACTTGCGCGTACGCATCGAGCTGATAGCCTCGATTCGTGAACACGAGCGTGAGGAACGAGTCGCTCCACGCCGCGTCGGAGACGCCGGCCGCGAATGATGGCAGCGGCAATGCGACCGGCACTGCGCCGGGAAGCGTGCGACGCGCGAGAGTCGTCGTCGCGTTGCCGTACGCGAGTTGTGCGACGTCGCCGCTGATGATCGTCTGCAGCGACATCCCGTTCGCCGCGAACGACTGCACGGTGCCGACTCCGTCCGCGATCACCCACTGAATCGTGTCGCGCAGTTGCCACGCGAGCACGACGTCACGTCCGGACGTTCCGGCGTGCAGTTCGGAGATGCCGCTCACACGCGCGATCGGAATCGGCGCGCCCGCGCCATTCGACGTGACCGGCACGAGCGACACGCGGCCGCCGGTCGCCGTCGCGAGGTAGAAGCGGCTGCCCGCGCTGACGAGCTTCTGTTGCCGCACGACGTTCAACACCGGCACGCGCACGCGCGGCGAGACGACGCCCGCCATCGAGACGAACGCGCCTTCGTAACCCCGTGCGTCGGCGCGCCACATGACGAGAAACGTCGTTCCGTTGAACGCGACCATCGTTGGTCCGATGGGACGCGGTCCGAGCTCGAATGATTCGGAGACGCCGTCGTCATCGATGAACGCGGCGCGCGTGGTGTTCTCCGCCCACGACACGAGATAACGCCCGCCTCCGAATGCGATGTCGGGCCAGTAGCCGCGGCCGAGGACGAGAGGAGGTTGCGACACCGCGCCGGTTCCGGAGACGCGTGTGGCGCGCACGCGCAGTTGCGACGTCTCCCACACCGCGACGAACGCGCGGCCGTCGGAGGCGATGCGCGGCTCGGCCTCGTCGTAGCCCGACACGCTGAGTCGCGGGAGCGTCAGGTCGCGAGGTGCGGTGGAGGTCAACTCCGCCGAGAGAGTCGAGAGCGACAGAAGGACAGCCGTAATGACGCCGAGAATGCGAAGCATCCAGAATCCTTTCGTGTTGCCGAACCGACCGTCTGCGAAATTGTCACGCCGTTCGCACGGCGCACTCGATAACGTTAGAATCCGCGACTCGAAGCAACGAATCAAGAAATGGATGGAGCCCCATGAAGAAAACATGGATTGCCCTGGGAACGGCCCTTCTCTCCCTCGCGTTCATCGGCTGCCCGCCGAAGACCGAAAGCACCGGCTCGACGGCCGGCGGTGAAGCAGGGGAGATCGTCGTTGGTGAATACGGGTCGCTGACCGGTGGTCAGGCGACGTTCGGCCAGTCGACGCACAACGGCATCATGCTCGCGGTAGACGAGCTCAATGGCGCCGGCGGCGTGAACGGTCGCAAGTTCCGTGTCATCACGGAAGACGATCAATCGAAGTCGGAAGAAGCCGCAACCGCGGTGACGAAGCTCATCTCGCAGAACAACGTCATCGCCGTCCTTGGCGAAGTGGCCTCCTCGAGCTCGCTCGCGGCCGCGCCGATCTGCCAGTCGAACAAAGTCCCGATGATCACGCCGTCTTCGACGAATGAAGGCGTGACGGCAGTCGGCGACTTCATCTTCCGCATGTGCTTCATCGACCCGTATCAGGGCGAAGCGATGGCGAACTACCTGTCGAAGCAGGCCGGCATGACCAACGCCGCCGTCCTCGTCGACGTGAAGTCCGACTACTCGACCGGCCTGGCCGCGAACTTCAAGAAGACGTTCACCGCCAACGGCGGCAAGATCGTCGTCGAGCAGAGCTACGCGCAGGGCGACAGCGACTTCCGCGCACAGCTCACGAAGATCAAGTCCTCGAATCCGCAGGTCATCTTCGTCCCCGGCTACTACAACGACATCGGTCAGATCGCCATCCAGGCGCGCGACCTCGGCATGATGATGCCGCTCGCCGGCGGCGACGGCTGGGAATCGCCGAAGCTCATCGAGATCGGCGGCAAGGCCCTCGAGGGCTGCCTCTACTCGAACCACTACCACGTCGACGATCCGGCTCCGGCCGTGCGCTCGTTCGTGCAGAAGTACCAGGAGCGCTACGGCGCCAAGCCGGACTCCCTGGCCGCGCTCGCGTATGACTCCGCGCGCGTCCTCGCCGACGCGATCAAGCGTGCCGGCACCACCGACGGCGTGAAGCTCCGCGACGCGATCGCCGCGACGAAGGACTTCTCCGGCGTCACGGGCAACATCACCCTCGGCCCGGATCGCAACCCGATCGGCAAGAAGCTCGTCGTTCTCGAGATCAAGAACGGCGTGACCGTGCTCAAAGCCGCCGTCGATCCTTCGGCACCGGCGAGCGGCGCTGCTCCGGCAGCGACCGAAACGACGGCCACGACCACCAGCGGTTCGTCGCAGTAACGCAACGCCGTTCGGAGCATTTCGCCTTTACAAATCATGGTCCGGCGAGTAGTTTTCGCCGGACCTTTTTTTTGCCTGCATGCAGACTCTTCTACAGAACCTCTTGAACGGGGTTGCCGCCGGTTCCATCTACGCACTCATCGCGCTCGGCTACACGATGGTGTACGGCATCCTGAAACTGATCAACTTCGCACACGGCGACGTGTTCATGGTCGGCTCGTTCGTCGGCTTCTATGCCGGCAACTACCTCGCCAAGCACAATCCGGACGGCCCGTCCGTGATCAACGCGGCGATCGCGATGTTCCTCTCGATCCTCGTCTGCGCGGTGCTCGGCTACCTCAATGAGCGCATCGCCTACCGTCCGCTGCGCAACGCGCCGCGCATCGCGTCGCTGATCACCGCGATCGGCGTCTCGTTCCTGCTCGAATACGGCGGGCAGTTCGTGTTCGGTCCCGATCCGAAGTTCTTCCCGACGCTCATCGAGAAGCACGTCATCAACATCGGCGGCGTCGTCACGACGAACTATCAATTGATCGTCCTCGGAGTCGCGCTCGTGTTCATGGGCATGCTCCAGTACATCGTCTACGGCACCAAGTACGGCCGCGCGATGCGCGCCGTGTCGTACAACTTCGAGACCGCGTCGCTGATGGGCATCCCCACCGATCGCGTCATCTCGACGACGTTCGTCATCGGCTCCGTGCTCGCCGCGGTCGCCGGCATTCTCTACGGCCTCTCGTATCCGAAGATCGAGCCGCTGATGGGCATCATGCCCGGACTGAAAGCCTTCGTCGCCGCAGTGCTTGGCGGCATCGGCAATGTGCCGGGCGCCGTCGTCGGCGGATTGATCATCGGCATCATCGAGTCGTTCGTCGGCTACTCGTCGTTCTCGAACTACCGTGACGCGATCGCGTTCGTGATCCTCATCGTCATCCTGCTGTTCCGCCCCAGCGGCTTGTTCGGCAAGTATCAGCCGGAGAAGGTATGACGAAGAGAGGTCTTCTGCCTCGCGCCTGGTGGCTGCGCGATCTGATCTCCCTCGTCATCTACATCGCCGTTCTGTACGGACTGTGGGTCGCGCTCGAATACGCGTCCGTCGCGTTCCCCGTGATCCGCTACCCGAGCCGCGTGCTCGTGCTGATGGGCATCAACATCGCGCTCGCGGTGTCGCTGAACATCATCAACGGACACGCCGGACAGTTCTCCCTCGGCCACGCAGGTTTCATGGCCATCGGCGCGTACACGGCCGCGTTTCTCACGACGAAGTACTTCGCGCCGTTCGTCAACTCGATGCCGTCGGGCAGCGCGCAGCAGATCCTGTGGCAGAACGCGCTGCTGATCGTCGCGGTCATCGCCGCTGCGATCACGTCCGCGATCGCGGGCTACATCGTGGGACTCCCGTCGCTGCGACTGCGCGGCGACTACCTCGCGATCGTGACGCTCGGCTTCGGCGAGATCATTCGCGTGCTGATCCTCAACATCGAAGAGATCGGCGCCGCGCGCGGACTCACCGGCATCCCGGGCTGGAGCAGTTTCTTCTGGGTGTACTTCTTCGCGGGCATCACGATCCTGATCTCGCACCGACTGGTGATGTCGTCCGTCGGACGCGCGTTCCTCGCGGTGCGCGAAGATCAGATCGCCGCCGAGGCGATGGGCGTCAACACGACGCGCTACAAGGTCAAGGCGTTCGTGATCGGCTCGTCGCTCGCGGGTGTCGCGGGCGCGCTGTACAGCTACTTCATGATGTATCTGAACCCGGGGATGTTCACGTTCGTGAAGTCCTTCGAGACTGTGGCGATGGTCGTTCTGGGCGGCCTCGGCTCGATCTCGGGATCGATCATCGCCGCGGTCATCCTGACGTTTCTCCCCGAGGCGCTGCGGTATGTGAAGGACTACATGCCGGGCGGCCGCGACCCGCGCATGGTCATTTACTCGATCATGCTCATCGTGCTGATGCTCACGCGCCCGCAGGGACTCCTCGGACGTCGCGAGCTGTGGGATTTCCTGCCGGGACGCAAGGACCGCGTTCCGACCGATCCGCGCGATGAAGGTAACGACAAGCTCGACCGCGATGCGGCTCCTCCGGTGACATAGCCATGGCAGACGACATTCTTCTGGAGGCGAAAGGCGTCACGATCCGTTTCGGCGGACTGACGGCCGTTTCGAACCTGAACCTCTGCGTGCGCTCGCACGAACTGCTCGGCCTCATCGGTCCGAACGGCGCGGGCAAGACGACGATCTTCAACATGCTCACGGGCGTGTACAAACCGACCGAAGGCGAGATTCACATCGGCGGCGTGTCGACGCACCACATGAAGCCGTACCAGATCACCAGCCTCGGTGTCGCGCGCACGTTTCAGAACATTCGTTTGTTCAAAGACCTCACCGTTCTCGACAACGTCAAGATCGGCGGGCATATCCACTACAAGTACTCCGGCACCTCCGCGGTGCTGCACACCAATCGCTTCCGCACTGCGGAAGACGAGGCCGAAGTCGAAGCGGAGAAGCTCCTCGACATCTTCGGCCTCAAGCGCCGCGCGCACGACTACGCGAAGAACCTTCCGTATGGCGATCAGCGACGTCTCGAGATCGCGCGTGCACTCGCGGCGCGTCCGAAGCTGTTGCTCCTCGACGAGCCGGCCGCGGGTCTCAATGACTCCGAGACGCTCGCGCTCATGGAGACGATTCACGACATTCGCGATCGCTTCGGCGTCGCGATTCTTCTCATCGAGCACAACATGGAGCTCGTGATGGGCATCTGCGAGCGCATCGTCGTGCTGAATTTCGGCAAGACCATCGCGACGGGCAATCCCGACGAGATCCGCTCCAACGACGCGGTCATCGAGGCTTACCTCGGCGAGCCGGCGGAGCAAGCACACCTATGACCTCGCTCCTTTCCATCCACGGCGTCGTCGTCGGATACGGCACCATCCCGGCGCTGCACGGCATCGATCTCGAAGTGAACAAGGGCGAGATCGTCACGCTGATCGGCGCGAACGGCGCGGGCAAAACCACGACGCTGCGCACGATCTCCGGACTGCTCAAGCCGAAGCAGGGCGAAGTGCACTTCAACGGCTCCGAGATCACCGGCGTGAAGCCGCACATCATCACGGCGCGCGGCATCTCGCACGTGCCGGAAGGCCGCGGCATATTCGCGAACCTCAGCGTCAACGACAACCTCGAGCTCGGCGCGTATCTGCGCAAGGACAAGATTCAAAAGTCCGAGTACGAGCGCATCTTCTCGCTTTTCCCCGTGCTCAAGGAGCGCATCAAGCAGAACGCCGGAACCCTCAGCGGCGGCGAACAGCAGATGCTCGCGATCTCGCGCGCGCTGATGTCGAAGCCGACGGTGCTGCTGCTCGATGAGCCGTCGCTCGGACTCGCGCCGCAGATGGTGCAGACGATCTTCCGCGTCATCCGCGAGATCAACGCCGAGGGGACGACGATCCTGCTCGTCGAACAGAACGCGCACATGGCGCTCGTCACCGCGCATCGCGGCTACGTCATGGAAACTGGCCGCATCACCGCGACCGACACGACGAAAGCGCTGCTCGCGAGCGATCGCATCAAGAAGGCGTACCTGGGCGGCTGACCGCCGCCCATTCAAACGCTACTTCGACGCGAGCTTCTGTTCCGTCTCCCGCTGCAGCGACAGCATCTCGCTCATCTCCGGCGCGCTGTTCGGCACCTCGGACAAACGCTGCGAGATCTCCAGCGCGTTCTTCGCGCACTGCCAGTTCTCGAGTCGCACGTGTGAGCGCGCGATGTGAAAGTACGGGTAGTAGTCGATGAGCCACATGCCGTACATGCGCGCCTGCTTCTGCGGATTCGGACGATCGGCGACGGCGTCGATGAAGTGCGTGAGCGCGCGCGGATAGTCGCCCTTGCGCTCGAGCTCGAGGCCGAGCTCGTAGTTCGCGTACCACGGCGCGTGCTTGAGCGTCGTGTCGAGGGGGAGGTCGCACTTCGTCAGCACGTCGTTGCGCAGCGTCTGAAAGTCGGCGTCACTGAGCACGCCCTTGCGACGTTCGTACGTCGCGTAGCTCGCGCTGTTGCCGCGCAGCAGCAGTTGATACGCGACGAGCAGCGGACGTCCGACTTCGCTCTTCGCGGCCATGCCTGACGTCTCCGCGAGCGCGAGCTCTTTGCGTGCGGTGTCGACGTCGCCGCTCATCTGATTGGCGATCGCGAGGTAGAGGTGCGGGATGTAATCGAGGTATTGCTGCGGACGCGCGGGCACCTGCAGACCTTCTTCGCCGCGCGCGGCCAGCGCTGCCTCGAGTGACGCCTTCGCGGCGGCGGCGTTGCCTTCCGCGATCTGGCGCACTCCCTTTTCGTACGAGTCGTACCAATTCGCGGCGAAGGCCGGCGTCGCGGCCAGCAACAGCACTGCAAGGATTCCTCGCATGCGGGTCTCTCCCTGTGAACGATTGATGGCCAATATCCTACCTCGCTAACCCCGGGCCGCGCGTGGCGTCTATCACGTCGAACGAAAGGGGATACACACGATGCGAAGCCTTACGCTGGCTCTGACGCTCGCGGTCGCGACGACCGCGCTAGCACACGATTCCTGGAACTCCGGCGACCGTTGCCAGAGTCGCAACTTCCGCTTCAACGACGAAGATGCCTTCATCGAAGAGCAGATCATCGACGCCGGCGCACTGCGTTCGCTCAAGGCTTCGGTGACGCACGCGCCGATCAGCGTGCAGGGCGGCAGCGGCTCGAACTACACGATCAAGGTCTGTAAGGCCGCCGCGCGCCAGTCCGACCTCGCGCAGATTCACGTGTCCGTCGAAGGCGGCGAGCTCAAAGTCTCCGGCCCCGCGGGCCGCGACTGGACCGCCGGCTACGTCGTGAGCATGCCACGTGGTGGCTCCGTCGACGTCGAGACGACGAACGGCCCGATCTCCATCCGCGACGTCGACGGCACGATCGAGGCGCACGCGCAGAACGGCCCGCTGTCGCTCAGGAACGTGCGCGGCAACGTGAATGCCGAAACGCACAACGGTCCGATCAGCGTGAGCGGCAGCAGCGGGACGATGAAAGTCCGCGCGAACAACGGCCCGCTCTCCGTCGATCTCGACGGCACCGGCTGGACGGGCGACCTCGACGCCGCGACGAAGAACGGCCCGCTGACGCTGAAACTCCCGCGCAACTACGGCTCGAGCGTCGTCGTCGAGACGAACGGCCGCGGCCCGGTCGCGTGCAGAGCGGAAGACTGCAATCGCAACTCGGGAAGCTGGGACAGCGAAGACGGCCGCTGGAACGCGCCGCGAAAGCTGGAGTTCGGCCGCGGCCCGGCGAACGTCCGCCTGTCGACGGTGAACGGCCCGGTGACGATCAAGGACAGCGAGTAGGCGCTTCGCGCAGGGCCGAGGGCTGAGGGCCGAGGGCCGAGTGGTTCTCGCGAGATCGGGCGTTCGTCGCCTCATCTTTCGAGCCGGGAACGCGGCGCTTGGGAGACCTCCCTCGGCCCTTGGCCCTCGGCCCTTGGCCCTCAGTCGATTAGACTGCGACCAGTGACGGTCCGCACCGAAACGTCCACCGCGCGCTCGCGCGGCCAGCTTCTCACCGTCCTTGGTGTCGGCTTCGGCCTGGCCGTTACGATCGGGAACGCCGTCGGTGCGGGGATCCTGCGCACGCCGGGCGTCGTCGCGGCGCACCTGCAGACCATCTGGCCGTTCGTGATGGTGTGGGTCGTCGGTGCGCTCTACGCGTTTCTCGGCGCGAATGCGCTCGCCGAGCTCGGGACACTCGTGCCGCGCTCGGGCGGACAGTACGTCTTCGTGCGACGCGGACTCGGCGACTACGCCGGCTTCGTCGTCGGCTGGAGCGACTGGATCTCGACGTGCGGCACCACCGCAGCGGTCGCGATCGCACTCGGCGGCTACACCGTCGGCCTGTTCCCCGAAGTCCGCACTGGCCAGGTCGTCGCGCTCGGCGTCGTCGCGATTTTCACGATCATCCAATGGCTCGGCGTGCGCGCGGGCGGCGCGACACAGAACGTCACGAGCGTCGTGAAGGCGCTCTCGCTGCTCTTCTTCATCGGCGCGTGCTTCTGGCTCGGTACGCGCTCGCCGTCCGACACGACCGCGCTCACGATCGATCGCGAGACGTCGCTGTTCTTCGCGTTCATCCTAGCGCTGCAGTCCGTGATCTACACTTACGACGGCTGGTCCGCGGTCATCTACTTCTCCGAAGAAGTGAAAGATCACGGCAAGGCCATCCCGCGCGCGATGCTCTCCGGCGTCGCGACGATCGCGATCATCTACATCCTCATCAACATCGCGTTTCTGCGCGTCGTCTCGCTGCCGACCATCGCCGGTCACGACTTCGCCGCGAGCGTCGTCATCGAGCGATTGTTCGGATCCAGCGGCGCGAACATCCTGCGCGGCTTCGGCGTGCTGATTCTCCTGAGTGCCGTGAGCTCGAACGTCCTGATGGCGCCGCGCGTGTTGTACGCGATGGCCAAAGACCGCCTCTTCTGGCGCGCCGCGGCCGACGTGAATCGTGGCGGCACGCCCGACGTCGCGCTGCTGATCAGCAGTCTCCTCGCGGCAGCGTTCATCGTGACGAACACCTTCGAGACCGTCATCGCGAAGCTCGCGTTCTTCTTCGTCGCGAACTACACGCTGTCGTTCATCGCGCTGATCGTGTTGCGACGCCGCGAGCCGGACGCGCCGCGTCCGTATCGCGCGTGGGGCCATCCCTTCACGACCATCCTCGCCATCGTGGCGTCGATCGCCTTTCTCGCCAGCGCGGTCGTCGGCGACACGAAGAGCAGCCTGCACGCGATCGGCTTGCTGATCCTCAGCATTCCGGTGTATCTCCTCTTCCGCTGGCGCAACCGGCACACATGATCGATTCCCGACTCGAATACGCCTCCACGCTTCCGTCGCGCTTCTACATCGACGCGCAGGTGCTCGCCGACGAGCAGCGCAACGTCTTCGCGCGCACGTGGCAACTCGTCGGACACGCATCGCAAGTGAGCGAGACCGGCCAGTTCTTCACGACGACCGTCGCCGACGAGCCGCTGCTCATCGTTCGCGGCAACGACGGCGTCGTCCGCGCGATGTCGAACGTCTGCCGCCACCGCGCCGGCCCGATCGCGAAAGGCGAAGGGAAGCGCCCCGT
>DASVNL010000670.1:0-25218 GCA_036383875.1 Thermoanaerobaculia bacterium | reverse complement strand
GCGATCACGGACCTCATCAACATCCTGCAGAAGCATCTCGAGGGCGTGGCTGGTTTGCCGGCGCCCGAGGATCTGCATGCGCTGCATCGGAAAGACATCGAGGAGTACGAGGAAGAAGACATCCCGCTCTCCGATGTGCTCGAGCCGCCGGTCACGAACGTCACTCCGATCGGAGTCACGCCGGTGAAACCGGACGTGTATCGCGTCACGTGCTTCACGTGTCAGTCGCCGTTCGACGCGACGCACGCGGAGTGGTGCCGTTGCGTGGGTCGCGACAACACGCTCGTCTGCGATCAATGCGGCGGCTGTTTCTGCAAAGCGCCCGCGACGTACAAGGAACGCTTCTGGATCGACGCACCGCCCTCACTCTTCGAACGCAAGATGATCGGCTCGAAGCGCAGCCTCGGTGCGCGCGTCAATCCGACGCCGAACGAGGTGAAGCGCCCGTTGATCCTGCTCGTCGAAGACGACGAGAACGTGCAGCTCATCGTGCGCACCGTCGTCACGACGATGGGCTTCGGCTTCGTCGTCGGCGCGAACGGGCAGGAGGGACTCGCGCTCGCGCGTGAGTACAACCCCGAGTTGATTCTTTCGGACGCGTTCATGCCGAAGCTCGACGGCCGCGAGATGTGCCGCCTGCTGAAAGAAGATCCGGCGACGGCGGGCTCGAAGACGATCATCATGACCGGCCTCTACACCGACCGGAAGTATCGCAACGAGGCGCTCGACTACTTCCGCGTCGACGACTACGTCGCGAAACCGCTGGCCGTCGACGACCTGATCAAGCTGTTCAAAAAGCATCTTCCGCAGGAGGTTGCGGCTGCGCGTTGACCTCGCAGGCACATCTGATGCAAGGACGAGGTCGCTGCGATGATGTTGCGACGTAGACCGGCCGGCCTTCTCGTTCTTGCGCTGCTCGCGAGCGTATCGCTCGTGGCCGCCACGCCCGTGCTGAATCCTCGCGTGACGCGCTCCGCGCAGCCGCACGGATTCGTTCCGTCCGACTGCAACGAGTCGGTCGCGGTCGCGTCGATGCCGCGCGTCGACGTCGCACAGATTCCGATGCCGCAGTTCGCGGCGCTCGATCTTGCCGCGCCACCGACGGGCGACTTGCGCACCACGCTGCGCGACACGCAGGACGCGCTGCGACGCAACGATCGTCCTGCGTTCGACGCGGGTCTCGCACGGGCGAAAGCGTTGGTCGCGTCGTATCCGGCGGGCGCAGAGCGTCGCGGTGCCGAGGAGCTCGTGCGGACGTACGAGGACGCGGCGAGTGTGTGGGACGCGCAGTTCAACGCGCCGTTCTTCGATCAGAGTTCGCCCGTGTACGCGCGACTCAGCGCCTATCCCGGCTGGAACGACGCGGTGCGTCGCAGCGTGTTGATGGACGATCGCGATCGCACGTTCTATCCGGCAGGGGAGTCGCGCACATTTCTGACGAACATCGCCGCCGATCGGCTCGGACGACTCGGTATCCGCGCGCGTGAAACGTTGCGCCCGCGCACCGAATCATCGCCGCGAGTCACAGCACCAACAACGACGTCCAAGACCACGCCGAAGACCACCTCGAAAACCACGCCGAAGACCACGCCGAAGACCACGAAGACAACCAGCGCCCGTCCGGCCTCACGTCGCAGAACCGCGCCGGTCTCTCCCGATCCACCGGCTCGCAGGACTCCGCGCGTTGCGGCCACTCCCGCGCCGGTGGCGCCGCCGCCTGCAGCAACAAAGGCCGCTGCGCCGCCGGCCGCGGGGGGAAGTTCGACGACAACTGTCGCTCCTGCCACGACCCCGACGACGACCGTCGCAACGGAAACCGCCGCAACAGTCACAACCGCGACGGAACCTGTCGTCGCGACGGACACGGGGGTCACGACGGACACGACCCTCACGACTGTCGCCACTGACACGACGATCACCACCGACACGACTGCGACCACAGTCACGGAGGCCGCGCCTGAACCAACGCAGCAAACGCGCTCGGTCGTTCTGCCGGTGATCCTCATCCTCATCGGACTCGGCGTCCTGATCGTGCTCTTCCGCGCGTCGAAGTAAAGAAATCTTCAGGCTGCTCACCCGGTTGAGTAGAATCCGCACCACCACGTCGGGCGCCCATAGCTCAGCTGGATAGAGCGTTAGCCTCCGGAGCTAAAGGTCGCTGGTTCGAATCCAGCTGGGCGCACCACTCGCAGTTGCTACACTGATCTTCTTTCCGAGGCCCCCGATGATCAGATTGAGCGCACTGCTCCTCCTCCTCTCCGCCGGCAGTGCCTTTGCCCAGGCGTACACATTCGAACAACTTTCCTGGGCTGATGGCGGGCCGCGGCATTGGGACGGCGCGGGCGGGGCGGCGCGCTTCTATTCTCCGATGGGACTGGCCGCGGATGCAGCCGGCAATCTCTACATCGCCGATACCTCGAATCACGTCGTCCGCAAGATCACGCCTGCAGGTGAGGTGATGACGCTCGCCGGAGTCAGCACCGCCGCGGGAAGCGTCGACGGTCGCGGCGCCGCGGCGCGTTTCTTCACTCCGATGGGGATCGCCGTCGATGCGACGGGGAGCGTCTACATCGCGGACTATGTCGATCACACCATCCGCAAGATCACGCCGGGCGGAATGGTGACCACGCTCGCTGGAGTCTCGGGACAGTTCGGCACCACCGACGGCACCGGCAGCGCCGCGCGATTCCGTCATCCGTCGAGCGTCGCCGTCGATGGGAGCGGCAACGTCTTCGTCGCCGATTACTGGAATCACACCATTCGCAAGATCACGCCTGCCGGCGACGTGTCGACGTTCGCCGGACTCGCAGAAACGCCAGGGACCGGCGACGGCACCGGAAGCGGTGCGCGGTTCTATTACCCGACCGGACTCGCCATCGCGCCGGGCGGAGATTTGTACGTGACCGAGGAGCTGACGCATCGCATCAGGAAGGTCAGCACGGCCGCCGTCGTGACGTCGGTCGCCGGCGCGGACGGGGGTCGGGGAAACGCGGACGGCACGGGCAGCGCCGCGCGATTCGACGGTCCGAGCGGACTCACGGTCGACGCCACTGGAACGGTGTTCATCGCGGACTCCGGCAATCACATGATTCGCAAGATGATGCCGGCCTACGCGGTCACGAAACTGGCCGGCAACCCCGAGCCGCAAAGCGCCAACGCAGGAAGTCTCGACGGCGCCGCAGCGGTCGCCCGATTTCACCAGCCGAGAGGCGTCGCGGTCGATGCGGACGGCAACGTCTTCGTCGCGGACACGGACAATCACACGATCCGAAAGATCACGCCAGGCGGCGCCGTGACGACGTTCGCCGGACGAGCCGCGGGCGGTGCCACGATCGACGGTGAAGGTGCCGCCGCGCGCGTGAACGCGCCGCGAGGCATCGCCGTCGATGACGCCGGAACGGTGTACTTCACGGATGCCTTCTCGCACGTCATCCGCAAGGCCACGGCCGGCGGCACGGTGTCGACCATCGCGGGGCTCGCGGACACACCGGGCTCCGCAAACGGCACGGGCACCGCGGCGAGGTTCCGCACGCCGGGCGGAATCGCAGTCGCGGGCGACGGCACGCTCTTCGTCGCCGACACCGCGAATCACACCATCCGCAAGATCACGCCCCTCGGCGAAGTCTCCACGCTCGCCGGACTCGCGGGCGTTTCCGGCGACGTCGACGAGACGGGATCGTTGGCGCGTTTTCAATTTCCGCGTGGACTGGTGCTCGACGGCGACGGCAATCTCTTCATCGCGGACAGCGGCAACGACAAAGTGAAAATGGTCACGGACGCCGGCGTCGTCACGACGCTCGCGGTCGTCGACGCGCAGCATCTCGTCTTCGACAACTCCGGAAATCTCCTCGTCACCGATGACTCCTCGGTGGTGTGGAGCGTCACGCCGGGCGGAGTCGTCTCGAAGTGGGCCGGGAACAACGGACCCGGAGGGCAGGGCAGCGTCGATGGACCGCGTCTCGACGCGCGCTTCTACGGGCCGGACGGCATCGGTCGCGATGCGTCCGGAGTGGTGTATGTCGCCGATCGCTTCAACCACACGATTCGCAGAATCGGCACCGACGGAATCGTGAGCACGCCTGCCGGTGTGGCCGGCGCTCCCGACATCGGCGGATCCGCCACCGCGACGCATTTCCTTTTCCCCGGCGACCTCGAGGCGGACAGCGCGGGCACGGTCTACGTGACGGACCGCAACGACACGACGATCAAGCGCGGCAGGCCAACGCTCGCCACCGATCCGACCGTGACGCCGGCGGCCGTGTTTCCGGGGACGCAGGTGCAACTGAACGTCACGCAGCCCGCGACGACGTATTCGTGGCGAGTGGTCCGCAGACCGGCAGGCTCGATCGCACAACTCTCCTCGGCCACCATCGCCAATCCGACATTCACTCCCGACGTTGCAGATCGCTACACGTTCCAGTTGCGTGCAGAAAGCGCGGCCGGACTGCGGATTGCCGAAGTGAACCTGGAGGTCGCTTCGCCGTCGACCGTCTTCTGGACATTGCAACCGTGCCGTGTCATCGACACGCGCGACACGCAGCCACTCGCCGGATCGGCGACGAAGACCGTGACCGTAGCCGGCGTGTGCGGCGTTCCCTCAGGAGCGCGCGCCATCGCCGCCAACGTGACGGCGGTGCAACCGTCCATCGCGGGCTGGCTCGCGCTTTATGCAGCAGGGACACCGTGGCCTGGAACGAGCACGCTCAGCGTTCGTTCGGGACGCACCCGCGCGAACAACGCGCTCGTCGAGATGTCGTTCGACGGGAAGATCGAGATTCGCAACGGCTCCGCGACGCCGATTCACTTCATCATCGACGTCAGCGGGTACTTCCAGTAGCTCACTTGCGGGCGCGTTTCTTCGTGATGAGGGCTTCGTGGAGGTCGTCGAAGATCACGAGGGCGCGCTCGAGGCGCTCTTCGTCGCTCTCGGTGCGCGCCATCAGTCCGTCGAGCATCATCCGTACGCCTGGTGCCTCGGCCCGTTCGTACTTCGCGTCCTTGAGATCGAGGTCGTGCACGATCTCCGCGATCGCGCGCACGCCCTTGTCAGGAAGTCCGACGCGGCCGACGAGCGTCTCGAACGTGCAGCGATCTTCTTCGTGCGTGAAGTCGCCGCCGACCATGTCGAAGCGCAGCTCGCCCTCTTTTTTCGGCGACGCCGGATCGGCGAAACGGAAGCGCGCCTTCGGGTCGACGAAGCGGCGGATGAACCACGCCGACGCCATGCGGTCGATCTTGATGCCGGGGCGGGTGACCCAGGTTCTGCCTCGCAGTTCGGGATTCGCTTTGAGCATTCGCGTTTCCTCCTTCCGGTCTTTCTGCAGTCGTGACTCGATTGCCGCGAGTGCGTCCTCCGCGGCGACGCGACGTTCGGCGTCGAAGAAGTCGATGCGCCGGATCGCTTCGAAGCGGCGGGTGAGTCGGGCGTGCGCGCCGGCGAGTTGCGCGGCCGCGGCAGCGCTGCGCGCTGCTTTCATCGATGCCTGCGCATCGGCAGTGAGCGCGTCGTAGTCCGCGTTGCGCGCGTCGCGGAACTGCGCGGTCGCCGCGTCGTTCGCGACGCCGTCGACGAAGTCGCCTTCGAACAGATGCGCGTCGCCGCCGCCGGTCACGATCTCCTGCGCGATCCATTGCAGGTCTTCGAGAGCATCCGCGCCGTGCGGCAGCAGGTACACGGCGTTCTTCACGGCCTCCGCGCCGACGTCCGCGAGGCGCTGGCGCATCTTTGCGCGCAGGTAGAGCGGGCGAGGCGGAATGCGATGCACGAGGATGAGCCAGCGCGGCATAACGTGATGCTAACAGTTGCGTGCCATATCTAGCAACTGCTAGAATCAAGCGCATGCAGCAAATTCTGTTTCTCTGTCCGTACGGCGGCGCGAAAAGCGTGATCGCCGCGTCTTACTTCAATCGCATCGCGCAGCAGCACGCGTTGCCGTTCGTCGCGACGGCCGCGGCGGCGGAGGAGCCGTACGACGCCGTGCCCGCGCCGGTCGCGGAGTTTCTTCACCGCGACGGCTTCGACGTCCGCGCGTTTCAACCGCGTCGCGTCGAAGATCGCGACGTGCGCGACGCGGCGGAGGTGATCGCGATCGACTGCGCGACGGTGACCTCCGCGGACGTCGAGCGTTGGGACGACGTGCCGAAAGTCAGCGAGGACCTCCCCGCGTCAGCCGCCGCGATTCGCAGACACGTGGACGAGCTCGTCGAAGAGTTGCGTGAGCGCGCATGAGCCGTCGCTCGCCGCGTTCGTCGGGTACTTTCTGCGACTCGGCACGTTCGGCTTCGGCGGGCCGATCGCGCTCGCGGGCGCGATGCAGCGCGACCTGGTCGAAGATCGCGCGTGGATCACGAAGGACGAGTACGTGAACGGACTCGCGCTCGCGCAACTCGCCCCCGGCCCGCTCGCCGCGCAACTGGCCATCTACCTCGGCTGGGTGCGAGCCGGGATCTTCGGCGCGACGCTCGTCGCGATCGCGTTCGTGTTGCCCTCGTTCGTGATGGTTCTCGGAATCTCGGCGGCCTACGTGCGCTTCGGCGGACTCGCGTGGATGCAGGCCGCGTTCTACGGGATCGGCGCGGCCGTGATCGCGATCATCCTGCGCAGCGCGTACAAACTCGTGCGACTCACACTCGCGCGCGACGCGCTGCTGTGGATCATCTTCGTCGCCAACACCATCGCGACCGCTGTGCTCGAGGCCGAAGTGCTCTCGCTGATTCTCGGCTCAGGCCTGGCGATGCTGTTGTTGCGATCGCGATCGAAGGCGCCGCTCGCATTCGCGTCCCTCCTCGCGACGACGAGCGCGACTCCCGCGGCGAGCGGCTCGCTGTTCTGGTTCTTCGCGAAGGCGGGCGCGTTCGTGTTCGGCAGCGGACTGGCGATCGTGCCGTTCCTGTACGGCGGCGTCGTGCGCGACCATCAGTGGCTCACCGATCAACAGTTTCTCGACGCCGTCGCCGTCGCGATGATCACGCCCGGGCCGGTGGTCATCACCGTCGCGTTCATCGGATTTCTCGTCGACGGTTTCAGCGGCGCGTCGCTCGCCGCACTCGGCGTGTTCCTGCCGTGCTACCTCTTCGTCGTAATTCCCGCGCCGTTCTACTCGCGATTCGCCGGCAATCCCCGCGTGAAGGCGTTCGTCGACGGCGTGACCGCCGCTGCGACGGGCGCGATCGCAGGCGCGGTGATCGTGCTCGCACGCCGCGCGATCGTCGACATCCCGACGATCCTCATCTTCGCCGCGACGCTCGCATGTCTCACGTGGATGAAACGCATCCCCGAGCCGGTCGTCATCGCGATCGCGGGCGTCGTCGCGGTGGTGCTGCGCGCGTGATCACTCCACGCGGACGTCGGAGAGATCGGGCTCGGGATACTTCATCTTCAACTTCTCGAGCGTGCGGACGAGGATGTCCGCGACGAGATAGTTGCGGACCCATTTGCGGTTCGCAGGGATGACGTACCACGGCGCTTCCTTCGTCGACGTGCGTGAGAGCGCGTCTTCGTACGCGGCCGTGTAGTCGTCCCACAATTTCCGCTCTTCGAGATCGCCGTGCTGGAACTTCCAGCGCTTCGTCGGATCGTCGAGACGCGCCTGCAGGCGTTCGCGCTGCTCATCTTTGCTGATGTGCAGGAAGCACTTCACGATCGTCGTGCCGGATTCCGTGAGCATGCGCTCGAAGTCGTTGATCTGCGCGTAACGCTTGCGCCACACGCCCTCCGGGACGAGCGAATGAACGCGCACGACGAGCACGTCTTCGTAGTGACTGCGATTGAACACGACGATCTCGCCCGACGCCGGCACCTGCGAATGCACGCGCCAGAGGTAGTCGTGTGAGAGCTCCGTCTCCGTCGGCTTCTTGAACGAATAGACGCGCAGACTCTGCGGACTCGACTCGCTCATCACATGGCGCACCGTGCCGTCTTTGCCTGACGTGTCCATGCCCTGGAGCACGAGCAGCACTTTGTGCTTTTGTCCGGCGTAGAGCAGTTCCTGCAACTCGCCGATGCGCTTCAACAGGTCGGCGTTCAGCTGCGCGACTTTCTCCTTGTCGCCCGGGACGATGCTCTTGTCGGCGGGATCGAAATCGCGAAGTCGCACGCGCGAGCCCGGTTTGACGAGGAGGGAGTCGAGATTCTTCGGCATTGTTCGCATCATAAAGGCGTTAGGGTGTCCTCGATGACGCGGCATCTCTTCGGCATGCTCCCCGGCGACCTCGCGCAGCACCTGCGCGCGAACGGCGTGAGCGTGCGCGATGCCGAAGCGCGTCGCGTGCTCGCACACGCCGTCGCACACGGCCGCGACGGACATCCGACGGCGCGTCCTGTGCCGCGCAGCGTCGAAGTCGCAGTCGATCGATTGACGACGCGCGCGCGTCTCGAGATCGTCGAGCGCGTCACCGATCCATCCGACGGCTTCGTGAAGTACCTCTTTCGATTGCATGACGGCGCGCTCGTCGAAGCGGTGCGCATTCCGCTGGAACGCGAAGGACGCTTCACGGTTTGTCTTTCGAGTCAGGCCGGATGCGCGATGGCGTGCGACTTCTGCGCAACCGGACGGCTCGGCCTCGCGCGACATCTCGAGCCGTGGGAGATCGTCGCGCAGTTCATCGCCGTGCGCGACGAAGCGCCGGGCGAAGTCACGGGCGCGTTGTTTCAGGGGCAGGGCGAGCCGCTGCACAATTTCGCATCCGTGATGCACGCCGCCGAGATCCTCGCGCATCCGTGCGGCGGTCGCATTTCCGCGAAGAACATCACGATCTCGACGGTCGGACTCGTACCCGCGATTCTGAAACTCGCGCAGGAACCAAAGCCGTATCGCCTCATCGTCTCCCTGACATCGGCCGTCGACGAACGTCGACGCTCGCTGATGCCCGCGGCATCGGCATGGTCGGTGCGCGAGCTCGCCAACGCGGTTCGCGCATACCAGCACGCACACGGCGGACGCATGACGCTCGCCTGGGTCGTCCTCGGCGGGATCAACACCGGCGACGACGAAGTCGCCGCGCTGCGCGGGCACTTCGGCGATCTGCCGCTGCGCCTCAATCTGATCGATGTGAACGACGCGCGCGACGGTGGCTATCAGCGGGCGAGCGACGCAGAGCTCGCGCGATTCCGCGACGCTCTGCGTGTGCTCGAAGTTCCGGTCGTGCGGCGATATTCAGGCGGCGCGGCGAAGCACGCCGCCTGTGGGATGCTCGCAGCGATCGCTACTTCTTCCGCCCCTTCGTCGGCTTGAAGCCGCCGCTGCCCGGACGGAACGGCTTCGACGGACGATCATCGCGATCGCGATTGAATCCGCCGCCACCGCTGGGTCGCGACGGCGTGCGCGGCGCGAATCCGCGCGGACGATCATCATCGCGACGCGGCGCCGGACGATCCTCGCGACGGAACGGCGCACCTTCACGACGCGCGGGCGGTTTGGCGTCACGACGGAATGCAGGCTTGTCGTCGCGACGGAATGGCGGCTTCTCGTCACGACGGAAGGCCGGTTTGTCATCGCGACGGAAGGGCGGTTTGCTGTCGTCGCGGCGGAACGGCGCGCCTTCGCGACGCGGCGCAGGACGATCGCCGCTCTCCGCGCGATCGTAGGCCCGCTTCACACGCTCGGCCGGAGGCGAGTCTTTCGCGACGCGCACATTCAGATTGCGGCCGCGGAACTTCTTGCGGCCGAGGGCGCTGATGACGAGATCGACGAAACGCTCGGGGATGCCCACGTACGTGATGTCGTCGCGGATCTCGATCGGACCGATGTCGCGGCCGGGGATGCCCGCCTCGTTCGCAATCGAGCCGACGACGTCCGCGGGACGAATGCCGTCTTCGCGACCGACGTCCATCGACATGCGCACGGTCTTTTCATTCGGACCGGGAGGCGGAAGCTCGCCCGCGAACGGCGGGGGAGCCGCCGCTGCTTTCTGGTCTTCCTCGGTGATCGCGATCTGTGCGGGCAACGCCTTGCCGCTCGACGCGAGCTTCGCCGCCGCAGCCGCGATGTCCGCCATGTCGAACGGACCTTCCTCGGTGAGCTGTTCGACGAGTTGCAAATACAGATCGAGCTCGCCCTCGGCGATCGTCTTGCGGACCATGTCCTTGAACACGTTCACGCGCTTCGCCGCGAGATCGGCCTTCGTCGGCATCTTCATCGGCTTGATCGGCAGGCCGGTGAACTTCTCGATCTCGCGCATCATGCGGCGCTCGCGCGGCGTGATGAACATCGTCGCCATGCCGCTGCGGCCCGCGCGACCCGTGCGTCCGATGCGATGCACGTACGCCTCGACGTCATACGGCACGTCGTAGTTCACGACGTGCTCGATCTGCTCGACGTCGAGACCGCGCGCCGCGACGTCTGTCGCCACGACGATCTCGACCTGACCCGCGCGCAGTCGGCGGATGACGCTCTCGCGCAGCGGCTGCGTCATGTCGCCGTGCATCGCGACGGCCGCGAATCCGCGCGCTTCGAGTTTCTCCGCGAGCTCCGCCGCGCCGGTCTTCGTGCGCCGGAAAATCAGCACGGCCTCGGCGGGATGCAGCTCGAGGATCTGCGTCAGCACTTCGAGCTTCTGCCCTTCGGAGACATTGAGGAAGCGCTGTTCGATCGACGGCGTGTTGACCGCCTTGTGCTCGATCTCGACGCGCTCCGGATTGCGCAGATGGCGTTTCGCGATGCGCAGCACTTCGTCCGGCATCGTCGCGGAGAAGAGCGCGATCTGCCGCTCTTCCGGCGCGGAGCCGAGGATGCGTTCGACGTCTTCGGCGAAACCCATCTTCAGCATCTCGTCCGCTTCGTCGAGGACGATGATGCGCAGTTTGGTCAGGTCGAGGCTGCCGCGATCGAGATGATCGATGAGGCGTCCCGGCGTGCCGACGACGACGTGCGCGCCGCGCTCGAGTCGCTTGAGCTGCGGAACGATCGGCGCGCCGCCGTACACGGGCAGCACGGACACGTGATCCATTTTCTGCGCGTACGAGTGAATCGCCTCGGCGACCTGCATCGCGAGCTCACGCGTCGGCGCAAGCACGAGTGCCTGCGTTTCTTTTTTCTTCGGATCGATTTTCTCGAGGATGGGCAGAGCGAACGCGGCCGTCTTGCCGGTGCCGGTCTGCGCCTGGCCGATGAGGTCGCGACCTGCGACGAGCAGCGGAATGGTGCGCAGTTGAATCGGCGTGGGGGCCTCGTAACCGAGGGCGGTGAGCGCCTCGGTGAGTTGCGGCCGCAGGCCAAGTTCCGTGAAAGGGTTGTTGGCGTTGGCCGGGATCTCAGTCATCAAAACTCCTTCGTATCGCACGGCGAAACATTGCATACAGCTCGCCGGAACCTCGCAGCATAACCCGCGCGCGATTAGGATGCGCGTCGCATGAAGGTCCTGACCGTACTCCTGCTCCTCTCGACGCTGCCTGTTTCGGCCGCGTCGCTCTATGTGCGCGGCGGTGTGGCGATCGAGCAGAGCGGCGATACGACCGTCTCCGATCGCGACTGCGCGAGCACGAATCCGCCGGCTTTGTTCGGGTGCGGAATCGATGCGCGCGGTGGCTTCGCAACCGTTGAAGCATTCGACGTAGCGGCCGGCGCGAACCTCGGCGAGCACGCGCGCGTCGAGCTCGCGTTCACCGATCGCGACCTCGACCTCGGCGCGAGCGCGAACTTCACGGGCGTACGCGGTGCGCAGCCGGTGCGTGCGAATGGATCGTCGCGCGCCTTGCTGCTCAACGGCTTCTGGACGTGCGACAACGACGCGGACATCCAGCCATTCGTCTTCGCGGGTGCCGGCATCGCGCGGAACGAGATCGGCGAGGTGCGCTACACGTTTCCAGGAATCGCGGCGAACGCGTTAACCATCACGCAGGGTGGCTCGTCGAGCGGCCTCGCGTGGAACGCGGGAGCCGGTGTGTCGGTGCGCATGGCGTCGTCGCTTTTCGTCGACGTCGCGCTGCGGTACACCGACCTCGGCGACGTCGAGACTGACGCGGGCGATGCGACGATCGTGCGTCCGTCGCGAACAATCGTGTTGGGAATCGATGGCACGCGTGCAAACGCGGACACGCTAGGTGTTGCAATTACATTGCGCTGGTCTCGCTGAAGCCGTGCAATGCTGCGCGCCATGAAACGTCTCACACTTCTCGCGGCGACCGCTTTGCTCGTCGCGTGTCAGACCACGACCCCAACCGCGCCGGCCACGACGCCGGCATCGGCATCGGCCAATCCTTTCTTCGCGAAGAGCACGTTGCCGTATCAGACGCCGCCCTTCGACACGATCCGCGACGAGCACTACATGCCCGCGTTCGAAGAGGGGATGAAGCAGCAGAACGCGGAGATCGCGGCGATCGCGAATAGTCCGACTGCGCCGACCTTCGCGAACACCATCGAGGCGTTGGAGCGTTCGGGCGAACTGCTGCTGCGCACGGGCAAAGTGTTCTTCAACCTCAGCGGTGCGAACACGAACGACGCGATGCAGAAGATCGAGGCGGACATCTCGCCGCGACTCTCCGCGCACAGCGACGCGATCTACATGAACGCGAAGTTGTACGCGCGCGTGAAGTCGCTCTACGACCAGCGCGACATGCTCAACCTCGCGCCGGAGCCGCGTCGTCTGCTCGAGCGCACGTATCGCGCGTTCCAGCGCGCCGGTGCGACGCTCAATGACGCGGACCAGGCCACGCTGCGCAAGCTCAACGAAGAAGAGTCGTCGCTGAACACGAAGTTCCGCGAGAAGCTGCTCGCCGATACCGACGCGTCTGCGATCGTCGTCGACGACAAGGCGATGCTCGCCGGGTTCACGGACGCGCAGATCGCAGCGGCAGCGGAGCGTGCGAAAGAGCGCAAGCTCGACGGCAAGTACGTCATCACGCTGCAGAACACGACGGGCCAGCCTTCGCTGGCGTCGCTCGAGAATCGCGAGCTGCGCCGTCGCATCATGGCCGCGTCGGAAGCGCGCGGAAGTCACGGCGGCGAGAACGACACGACCGCGATTGCGCAACGTCTCGCGCAACTCCGCGCGCAGAAAGCGAAGCTTCTCGGCTATCCGACCTACGCGGCCTACGTCCTCGACGATCAGGGCGCGAAGACTCCGGAGAACGCATTCAAGCTGATGACCGACCTCGTCCCGGGCGCGACCGCGAAGGCGCGTGAAGAGGTCGCGAAGATCCAGTCCGTGATCGACAAGCAGAACGGCGGCTTCGCGCTGACCGCGGCTGATTGGGACTTTTACGCGGAGCAGGTGCGCAAGGCCGAGTACGACCTCGACGAGTCCGAGGTCATGCCGTACTTCGAGCTCGACCGCGTGCTGAACGACGGCGTGTTCTACGCCGCGAATCAGTTGTATGGGATCACATTCAAACCGCGCACCGACCTGCCGGTGTATCACCCGGACGTGCGCGTGTGGGAAGTGTTCAACGCGGACGGCACGCCGCTCGCGCTCTACTACGGCGACTTCTACTCGCGCTCGAACAAAGGCGGCGGCGCGTGGATGGAAGCGTACGTCGATCAGAGCCAGCTCCTCGGCACGAAGCCGGTGATCTACAACGTCACCAACTTCGCGAAGCCGGCGCCCGGTGAGAAGGCGCTGCTCAGCTTCGACGACATCTCGACGCTCTTCCACGAGTTCGGCCACGCGCTGCACGGCATGTTCTCGAACGTGCGCTATCGCTCGCTGTCCGGCGTGAACGTGCCGAACGACTTCGGCGAGTTCCCGTCACAGGTCAACGAGCACTGGGCGCTCGAGCCGAAGGTGTTCGCGAATTTCGCGAAGCATTACCAGACCGGCGCGCCGATGCCGCAGGAACTGGTCGAGAAGATCCGCAAGTCGCGCACGTTCAATCAGGGCTACGCGACGACGGAGTATCTCGCCGCGGCGCTCGTCGACATGGCCTGGCACACGCTGCCGGTCGAGGCACCGCTGCAGAACACGGGCGACTTCGAGAAGGCGGCGCTGGAGCGCTACCGCATCGCGGTGCCGCAAGTCCCGCCGCGCTACCACACGCCGTACTTCGCTCACATCTGGGGCGGCGGCTACGCCGCGGCGTACTACGCGTACTTGTGGTCCGAGGTGATCGGACACGATGCGTTCTATTGGTTCAAGGAGAACGGTGGATTGACGCGCGCGAACGGCCAGCGCTTCCGCGACATGGTGTTGTCGCGCGGAGGCAGCATGGACGCCGCGACGATGTATCGCGCGTTCCGCGGCCGCGATCCGATCGTCGAGCCGCTGTTGATCGAGCGCGGATTGAAGTAGGGACCGCCACCTCACCGTGTCATCCCGCGCTTCAGCGCGGGATCCCGTGGCCAGAAGCAGGGGATCCCGTGCTTACGCACGGGATGACACGAGGTGCGACAATCGCGGAGCAATGGAGCGCTATTGCTCGAACTGTCGCGCCGAGCTTCCGGACAAGGCAACGAACTGTCCGGAGTGCGGCGTGTACGCGGGCGATCTGTTCGACGGAAAAATCAAGCGCGAGAAGCGTCCCGTATCGGCGGGCCTTCTCGCGCTTTTGTTTCTGGCGATGATCGGCGCGGGCTACGCGGTCTGGATGAACCGCTTCCGCAAAGAACCCGACGTGCCGAAGCCCGACGCTCCGCCGACGCGCGTCGTGAAGGACCGGCCGGGCCGCGTGCAGCGCGGACGCAACGCGAAGGTCACGGAGGCCGAGGCCATTCGCATTCTGATTGCGCATCTCGTCGAGACGCGCGGGCTCAAGAAAGAGTGCGTCGTCGTGATGAGCAACGGCTATCGCGATGACACGTATCGCCTGACCGCATTCAATCATTGCGAGCAGACGCGGCTCGGCAAGTGGCAGGTCACGGGACGAACGGGCGAGGTGAAACAAAAAACGGCGGGCTGAGCGCCCGCCGTTTTCTAGTTACGACTGCGAGTCTTTCTTTTCAGGCTTCACTTCGTCGAGCGTGAGCACGCCGTCGGAGTTCTTGTCTTTCGCCTGGAACGTGCGATCCGTGCCGCGCCATTCGTCGCGAGAGACCTGGCCGTCGTTGTTCGCGTCCATCTGCTTGAAGCGCGCTTCGGCGCCCGAACCGGCCGTGTGTGCCGGACGCTTGTCGGCGTCGGACAGCACGCCGTCGTGGTTGCGATCGAGGCGCGCGAACGAAGCGTCGTCGCCGCTGAACTCTTTGCGCGAGATCACGCCGTCGCCGTCCGCGTCCTGCTTCTGCAGGCGATCTTCGCGCGTCTTCGGATGCGTCATCGCGTCTTCGAGCTCGGACGTCGTGATGACGCCGTCGTAGTTCGCGTCGAAGCGCTCGAATGCCGCGGGCGTCCCGCCGTACTCGGCGCGCGTGATCTTGCCGTCTTTGTCGTGGTCGAATCGATGGAACGTCGCTTTGACGTCGGCTTTGACCTGCGCCTGCTCATCGGCGGTGGCGGTGTCCGCGGCGAGAGCCGGGACGGCCATGGCGGCGGCGAGGGCGAGCGACGTCATCAGTGTCTGGGTTTTCTTCAATGGGGCCTCCGTTTCTGACTTCCGGACCTGTGACGCGAAGGGTACACGAATGGTTTCGGAGTCGGAACGGAGGCGTTCGCTACGCGGCCGCGACCGTCTCCGCCGCGACGGCCCCATCCTTCTTCATCGGCAGCGGTCCCGGGTAGGTCATCCGCCGCCACAGCCACTCGACCGGACCGAACCGGTAGTGCTCGAGCCACCACTTGCTCGCGACGACCTGAGCCGCATAGATCACGATCGTGAGCGGCAGGAGGTACGCCGGTCCGTACTTGCCGAAAAGCCCGAGTCCGTAGCTGTAGAAGATCAGCGTTCCGATGATCGACTGCAGTAGGTAGTTCGTGAGCGCGGTGCGTCCGAGAGGGGCGAAGACGTTCAGACGGTTCTGCCATTTCGGATTGTTCAGCAACACGATGACGAGGCAGATGTAGCCCAGGCTGAGGGCGAGCGTGGCGATCAACGCGACGGTCCAGAGTCCGAGCTCGACCGCCATGGTCGGCATCATCGGCGGCTCCGCAATCCAGCGCAGCACGGTGATGAGGACGCTCCACGTGATGCCGAGAGAGAGCGCGATGAACATCGTGCGCCGGTATTTCGGCAGCGACTCCGGCGTCGGGAAGAAGAAACGCTTGCGCCACGCGTACAGGCCGGCGAGGAAGATCCCGAGGAGTTGGATGCCGAAGAACGGAAGCAGTTGCCAGTTGTGCTTGATGACGTCGTTCGCGCGTTGTGCCTGAACCTGCGCCCACGTGCCGTCCGCTCCGATTTTCACCTGCGCCGCGATCTCGGCCGCGGTCTCGTTGCCGAACGGCGGAGGTCCGGCGTTGCCGAACGTCGCGGCGAGATAGAAGAGCAGCATGAACAGGACCGGCACGAGCATCAACGCGATGCTCCAGCGCATCACGGTCTTGTCCGCGCGCTTGCGGAAGAAGAAGAGGAAGAAGCCGATCAACGCGTAGGCGAGCAGGATGTCGCCCCACCAGATCAGCAGACCGTGCACGAGTCCGAAGAGCAGGAGCACGCCGAGCCTTCGCGCGTAGGTCTTCACGAACGGACCGCCGCGCGCCGTCGCGCGGTCGAGTTGCACGGCGAACCCCACGCCGAAGAGGAACGCGAAGATGTTGATGAACTTGCCCTGAATGAACGTGTCGACGAACGCCTGCGCGAGGCGATCGTGAAACGCGATCCAATACTTGGCGGGCGTGAAGTACACGGCCGCTGGTGCGGCGAAGCCGCGGATGTTCGCTGCGAGGATCCCGAACAGTGCCATGCCGCGAAGGATGTCGATGAGCTGCACGCGCTCCGACGATGCGACAGGCGAGAGCGGGACGACTGGAGCAGGCGCTGCGAGCGGTTCTTCGGCCGCGATGATTTCTTCAGTCATTGCTTCCATCCTCAGGGAAGGTTCCATTGTACGGGTTAAAGTACGGCCCGATTTCGCGAATGGATCCGCTGACCCACACTCTTTTTGGTGCGAATCTCGCCGGCACGCGCCTCGGCGGGAAGACGCGACTGGCCACGGCGGCGCTGGTGATCGGCGCGAATTTCGCCGACCTCGACTCGATCCTCTACTTCACCGGCCACGACGACCTCGCCCTCGGCTTTCGCCGCGGCTGGACGCACGGCGTGCTGTCTCTCGTCGTGCTGCCGTTCGTGCTGACCGCGCTCCTTTTGCTCTACGACCGCTTGCGGCCGCACGAGCACCATCGCGCATCGCCGCGCTGGTTGCTCTTGCTGTCCGCGCTGGCGATGCTCACGCATCCCGCGCTCGACTGGCTGAACAACTACGGCCTGCGCTGGCTGATGCCGTTTCGCGGGACGTGGTTCTACGGCGACTCGGTCTACATCATGGATCCGTACCTCTGGCTCGTCCTCGGCGTCGGCTGGCTCGCAAACCAACGTCCGACCTTTTCGCTCCTCGCCGCCTGGACGATCGTCACCGCGCTCCTCGGCTACGTCGTCATGGGCCGCTCGCCGCGCTATCTCGTCATCGTGGTCGTCGTCTCGATCGTGATGCTGGTCGCGATGTTCTGGCGTGCGCCGCGTCCACTCGCGGGCATCGCGCTGACGATTGCAGTTGCGTACATCGGCGCGCGCATCGCGACGAACGCCATCACGACACAACGCGTGCGCGACGACATGCAGCGTCAGGGGATGGTCGTGTCGCGGCTGATGGTCTCGCCGCTGCCGATCGATCCGTTCAGTTGGGACGTCGTCGCGCAGACGGGCGACGTTTATCGCTACGGCCGCTATCGCTGGCTGGAGCGCTCGCTGAAACTCGACGCGACGTCGTTGCCGGTCGCGAAGGACTCGCCGGAGTGGCGCGCTGCGCAACGCGATCCGTCGGTGCAAGGCTTCATGTCGTGGGTACGCTTCCCGTGGTACGAGATCGAGCGCGATGCGCGTGGAACGCGCGTGCTGATCCACGATGCGCGCTACGCGGTGCGGCGTCAGCCGGGTGGGGGATTCGGGGGCGTCGTCGTGACCTTGAAGTAAATCGAGATCGGCTCGTGCCCTGGGGCGCCGGTCGCGTGCCCGGCCGGCGCCCTTTCGTGAAGGTAGGAGAGGGAGAGGATTAGGTAGACCGTCCTGCCACGCGCAGTCCGTTCATGGGTCCGAAGTATCAATGAGCGCTGCTTACAAGATGCTTACCAGACGTGAAGCCGAGGTCACTTTTTTGCGGTTTTCGTCTGGAGAGACGGGCCGGTGTTGTTCTCGACCGGCGGGAGCGTTCTGAGATAGCGGTAGATCGCGCGCAGATCCTGTTCGCTCATCTTCTGGTACTGGCGCCACGGCATGTGCGAGCCCGGGAGACCGACACCGGCCTGGAACCGTCCGACGAACTGCTCCTCGGACCACGACGCGATGCGGCCGGTGCGCGGATCGGGCGTGAGGTTCGGCGTCACGAAGACCTTCGACGTGTCCTCGTCGTTGTCCATCGCGAATCCGCCGGAGAACTTTGCGGCCTGATACGAGCCGTCGAGCAGCGAGCGTTTCGTGTGACACGTCGCGCAGACCGCGACGTTGTTCGCGAGATACGCGCCGCGTTCGACCGTCGGCTCCGGTGCGGGACTCGCGTGCAGCGTCGGACCGGACGGTCCGTGCGGCTCGATCACGAATGCCAGCAGCGCCTTGCCGACGAGATTGAACTTCGCCTCCGGGATCGCGTTGCGCACCGGCTTCTGCGATTTGAGAAACGACACGACCGCCTGGAGGTCGGAGTCGCTCATGTCGTGAAAGTCCATGAACGGCAGACCGGCGCGATTGTCGTGACGCACGCCGTAGCGGATGAATCGCGCGAGCTCTTTCGCCGAACGATTGCCGATGCCCGTCTCGGGATCGGGCGTGAGATTCGGCGTGTAGACGACGCCGAACGGAAGATGAAAGACGTTGCCGCCGGCCAGCGGAGGCGTCGCGCCGTTGCGCACGGCCTCGTGCTTCGACGCGTCGACGTGACAGCCGACGCAGTGTCCGGGGCCGTACGCGATGTAGCGGCCGGTCTCGATGACCTTCGGATCGTTGCTCGCCTCGATGTTCGGGTACGGCGCATCGAACGTGCGCTTCGAGCGCACGAGGATCACCGCCGTCAGCACGAGGAACAACCCGGCCAGCACGGCCGCGGAGACGACGAAAAACTTCGCGACCTTCCGCATCATTGCTGCGTCTCCGCGTCCCCCGTGAGCGCGACGAAAACCATCATCAGCATTGCCATCAGTCCGATTGCAGTCATGTTCGTGTCCTATCTGCGTTGCACTACGCGTGTCGTTGCAGCGCGGATTGGACGCGACCGGGACTTACGGCGCGCTTACCGGGAGTGCTTACGGGGACGTTGTGATTACTGCGACAACCGTTTGAACACGGCGCGCGTTTCGGGCTCCGGCTCGGCGTCGAGCTCGCGCTTGAGCGCGTCCGTCAGGCGCCGGTAGACGCGCGACGCGGCGGCGGGATCGCCGTCTTTCGCGAGCGCAGTCATCAAGTTACGCGCCGCTTCCTCGTCGAGCGGATCGAGCGCGACGAGGCGCTGCCACGTGTCGACGGAGCCGGTGAGCCTGCCGAGAGTGGTGAGTGCGTTCGCGTACAGATCGCGCAGACGATCGCGAACTTCGTCGTGCCATTCGCCGCCGGACGCGTTCTGAAAAAAATCGCCGCGATACAGCTCGACGGCGCGCGAGAGTCGCGCCGCATCGCGTGCGCGGATCGCAGCTTTCGCCTCGCGCTCGAACGTCACCGCGTCGAAGTCGATGCCGGGCTTGAGCACGTACGACTCGCCGCGCGCGACGACCCAGTCCGCGTCGCCGAGGGCTTTGCGCAGGCGATGCACGGTCACGTGGAAGTTGTTGCGGAGCTTGGCCGGATCCGCATCGGGCCACAACGCGACGCCGATCTGTTCCTTCGTCGCGCCGTTCGGATGCAGCAGGAGGAACAACAGGAGATCGCGCGGCGAGCCGATGTCGACGGGTTTCCCATCGCGCTCGACTTCGAGCGTGCCGAGCGCGCGGACGAGCATCGGCGGAGCGCCTGACGCGCGATCGACGGCCATCTCCGCGAGCGCGACCATCTGGTCGTACGCCATCGCCGCGCCCGACGCGAGCGCGATGCGCAGATGCTGATCGTCGAGCGCTTCGCGAATGCGATCGTCCTTCTCGTTTTCGAATGCAGACGGACGCGCGGCGCGTGCGCCGAGGTGCATCCATGCCGCTGATGCGGCGGCGAGGAGTCGCGTGCCGGTTTCGGCGTCGCCCGTTTCGAGCAACGCGAGGCCGATCCCTTCGACCGTCTGCGTGAGACCCCAGCGATCGTCGGCGTCGCGATGCAGATCGAGGGCCCGGCGAAACGCGCGCAGTGCCTCGTCGCGCTTGCGCTCGTGCAGCGCGAGATGTCCGAGAACCGTGAGCGGATGCGCGATCGCGGGCTGACTCGCGGTGCGCTCTCCGATGCTCAACGCTTCCACGAACGCCGCGCGTGCGCCGGCGAGATCGCCGCGCAACTGCGCCGCGAGCCCCGACCAGTACAACGAGATCGCGAGTGCGAGTGGCGCTTCGACGCGCGCGATCGCCTGCGCCTCATCGAACGCGACGCGCGCGGCTGCGTGATCACCTTCCGCGAATGCGTGCGCGGCGCCGAGGAGCGAGAGCGGCATCGCGAGGGCGGCGTGATTCTGTGTGCGGCGAAACTCCGCGATCGCCTCCTCGATCATCGGACGCAGTTCGCTCCAGTCGCCGCGCCACGCCGCGATGTCGCCGGCTGCGACGATCGCGTGCGCGCGAATCGCCGGATCGGCGGCGTGGCCGCGTTTCAGCGCGGCGGTCGTTCGTCGATGGGCCTCGTGAAATTGTCCGCGCGCGAACCAGTACCAGTGCAGCGCGGTGACGAAGCGCAGTTCGAGATCGGGCTCCTGCTCCGCCCATTCGAGCGACGCGCGGATGTTGCCGATCTCTTCGTCGAGCAACGCCATCGTCGGAGGATCGACCGCGCCGGCGAAGAGTTTCGGCTCCGCGCGCGCGACGAGTTCGAAGAAGTAGCGTGCGTGGCGTTCGCGCAGCAGGTCGCGTTCACCGGACTGCTCGAGCTTCTCGACCGCGAACTGGCGGACGGTGTCGAGCAGGCGATAGCGCGGCGTCTCGAAGATCACGAGCGACTTGCCGACCAGTGACGGCAGCAGCTCGAGAACGTCAACATGTTGATCACTGCAGATCGCCTCCGCGGCTTCGAGCGTGAAGCTGCCGCCGAATGCGCCGAGGCGGCGGAAGAGGATCTGTTCGTCGTCGGAGAGGAGGCGATAACTCCAGTCGATCGTCTCGCGGATCGTGCGATGTCGCGCGATCGTGCGCGAGCCCGCCGCGAGCAGGCGGAACGCATCGTCGAGACGCTCGGCGATCTGCGCAAGCGACAACGACTTCACGCGCGCCGCTGCGAGCTCGATCGCGAGCGGAATCCCGTCGAGCCTCCGGCAGATCGCGGCGACTTCGGATCGCTCACCTTGAAACGATGCGAGTGCGGCGCGCGCGCGTGCGTCGAACAGCAGCACCGCGTCGTCGTCGGAGAGCGGCGGCACGAGCCACATCTGCTCGCCGATGATGCCGAGTGTTTCGCGCGACGTCGCGATGATCACCGCCGCGGGACAGCCGCGCAGAATCACGTCCGCGACTTCGGCCGCGCCGTGTACGAGATGTTCGCAGTTGTCGAACACGAGCAGCACCGCGCGATCGCGAATCGTGTCGACGACGACCTGCGGCACGTCGATGGCCGGCAGATCGCGCACGCCCATCGACGACAACACCTGCTGCGCGATCAGTTCGGGATCGGTGAGTGGCGCGAGGTCGACCCACACCGCGTCGTCGAATCGCGACGCCGCGCGATGCGCGAGCTCTAGCGCCAGTCGCGTTTTCCCGCTTCCACCCGCGCCCGTGATGGTGAGCAGTCGCGCGGAGTCGAGCAGCCGCGTCGTCTCTTCGAGCTCGAGAGCGCGCCCGAGAAGAGGAGTCAGTGGAGCGGGAAGCGGCATTGATTGCGATGCTAGCTGAAACGGTTGCCGGTTGTCGGTTGTCAGTTGTCAGGGGAACGAAACGAAATCCGGGGCGGGAAGGTGGTCCCCCGACAACCGACAACCGGCAACCCCCTTGACATCGTCCAACTCCAGACCTACTCAATAGGGATGCCCCAAACGGACGTGGTCGAGCTGCTTGCGCAGCGCGGCATTCAGCCTTCGGCGCATCGCGTGGCGGTCGCGCAGTACGTGCTGATGACGGAGGAGCATCCGTCGGCGGACACGGTGTGGGCGCGGGTGAAGTCGCGCTTTCCGATGATCTCGCGGGCCACGGTCTACAACACCCTCAACCTTTTCGTGGAGAAACAACTGCTGCGCGAGCTGCATCTCGCGCCGGACTCGGTGGTCTTCGATCCGAACATGGATCAGCACCATCACCTCATCGACGACGACAGCGGCCGGATCTACGACGTGCCGTGGTCGAGCGTCGAGGTATGCAACGTCGCGAACATCCACGGCTACGAGATTCGTGACTACCAGGTGGTGATGCACGGGCGGAAGCGGCGGGCTCGCAAGTGAGCGTTCTCTTTTTTTCGCAATGAGTTAGACGTCGTCTAATGGATGACAACGTCAAATAACGAAAGGGGCGACACGATCATGGATCTCCAGAACAGCAAGACCCTCAACAACCTCAAGGACGCATTCGCAGGCGAGTCGATGGCCAACCGCCGGTACCTCTACTTCGCAAAACTGGCGGACGTCGAAGGGCATCCCGACGTGGCCGGCCTTTTCCGCGACACGGCCGAAGGCGAGACCGGCCACGCCCACGGCCACCTCGACTACATCCGCAAAGTCGGCGACCCCGCGACCGGCCTCCCGATCGGCGAGACGAAGCTGAATCTCAAAGCCGCCATCCACGGCGAAACGCACGAATACACCGACATGTACCCCGGCATGGCCAAAACCGCCCGCGAAGAAGGCTTCGACGAAATCGCGGACTGGTTCGAAACGCTCGCCCGCGCGGAGAAGTCGCACGCGGGACGGTTCCAGCGAGGGTTGGATAGTTTGTGACGGTTGGCGGTTGGCAGTTGGCGGTTGGCGGGAGACCCCGCACACACCCACGACCGCCAGCCGCACCACAAGCCGTCAGCCGCAAACCGTCAGCCCCACAGCGCACTAACCGCCAACCGCCAACCGCCAACCGAAATGACCAACCGTCGCACCAATCAGATCGACCGTTCCACCATCCTCGACCTCGGCGATTACGAACGGAAACGCAGTGAGATCCGGCCGCGCGCGATTGCTGCGCGGTCGGTTCGCCGCGTGGAGCTCGGGCCGAATGCCACCGTTGCGTTCGAGAATCGCGAGACCGTTGCGTATCAGATTCAGGAGATGTTGCGCACCGAGCGATTGGCGAAGGAAGAGGAGGTGCTGCATGAGATCGCGACCTACTCCGATCTTCTGCCCACGGACAACGAGCTCTCCGCGACGATGATGTTCGAGTTCACGTCGCCGGATACGCGCGCGTTGCATCTCGCGGAGCTCGTTGGATTCGAGGATCACCTGCGCCTCGACTTCGACGGTGCGGGCGCGGCGGCGGCGTATTTCGATCGACGCCAACTCGATCCCGAACGCATCAGCGCCGTGCAGTTCGTGCGCTTCGTCCTCGATGACGCGCAGCGCAATGCGCTCGCGTCGGGCGCGCGCGTCACGCTCGTTGCCGATCATCCGAAGTATCAGCACGCGGTGACGTTGTCGCCCGAAACCGCGCGCGCTCTCGCGAGCGACCTCCAGGAGGGGTGATGCTGTACGACATCCGCGACCCGAAGTACTGGGACGAGGCGGCGCTCGAGCAGGAGCTGAAGCGCGTGTTCGACGTCTGCCATCTCTGTCGCATGTGCTTCAGCTACTGCCCGTCGTTCCCGTCGCTGTTCGATGCGATCGACCGGCATGAGGCCGCGGGTGAGGGGGAGACCGAGGCGCTGACGGGTGCGGAGATGAACGAGGTCGTTGATCTCTGCTGGCAGTGCAAGCTCTGTTACGTGAAGTGTCCGTACACACCGCCGCACAAGTTCGCGGTCGATTTTCCGCGCCTCCTGATGCGCGCGAAGATCGTGAAGACCAAGCGCGATGGCCTCAAGTTTCGTGAGCGCGTTCTCGGCGATCCCGATCGCCTCGGGCAACTCTCGAGCGGCGCGTTCGCATCGCTCGCGAACTGGGCCAATCGACGTCCGATGCTGCGCCGCGCGCTCGAGAAGATGCTCGGCATTCATCGCGATCGTAAATTGCCCACGTACGCGAAGACGACCTTCGCGAAGTGGAACCGCCGCCGCACGAATCGCAACACGGACGGCCCGAAGGTCGCGCTCTTTGCGACGTGTTCCGTCGACTACAACTTCCCGCAGGTCGGCGTCGCGGCGGTGCAGGTTTTGGAGCGCAACGGCAAGTGCATCGAGACGCCGAACGTCGTCTGTTGCGGATTGCCCGCGCTCGACGGCGGCGACGTCGACGCGGCGCGCATGAAGATCGAGCGCAACGTGAAGGCGCTGCTGCCGTCCGTGCGACAGGGGATGCCGGTGCTCGTGCTCGCGCCGAGTTGCGGGATGACGATGAAGCAGGAGTGGCCCGAGCTCGTTCCCACCGACGACTGTCGCGCAGTCTCCGCCGCGGTGATGGACCTCGGCGAATTTCTCGCCAAAGAAAAAGCAGCCAATCGGCTCGATCTGACCTTCACCGAGCCGCAGGGCTCCATCGCGTATCACGTGCCGTGTCACCTGCGCGCGCAGAACATCGGCCATCCGTTCCGCGGGATTCTCGAGAGCGTGCCGGGCACGAAGGTCGAGCCGATCGAACAGTGCTCCGCGTTCGACGGCACGTGGGGAATGAAGAAGGAGTACTACGCGACGTCGCGCAAGTGCGCGGGCAAGTTGTGCAGCGCGATCACGCGCAGCGGTGCGGACAAAGTCATCTCCGACTGCATGCTCGCGGGACTCAACGTGGTCGAAGAGACGGGACGGCAGCCGGTGCATCCGGTGGAAGTGTTGCGCGACGCGTACGGCATCAAGTGACGATCACGTGTGCGTGATCATCAACAGGTAACCGTCGGGATCCATCAATCGAAACTCGCCCTGCGGCGCCCAGAATTGAATCGTGATCGGCGCCGGTGCGAACCCGTTCGCGGTCAGCTCCGCGTGCTTCGCCTGCACATCGTCGACGTACACGTAGAAGAACACCGCCTGCTCGCCCGCGATGATCGGCGCACTCGCCTTGGCGATCATGATCTGCGCGCGAT